>JALOPB010000258.1 GCA_025454115.1 Desulfobacterales bacterium
GGCCTGCTCATTTTGAGCGATGCGAAGACTTGTCAGCGCGTCGGCGCGGCGCTCGGCAAACCCTTCGGGCAACAACACCGCATGGGTGAGACGTTTCAAAGCTTTCAGAGCTTCGCGGCGCTCGGCGATGACCGGTAGCGCTTCTCGAAGGCGCTGCAGGCGACTCAGGGTGCGCTGGCTTTCGGCAAGTTCCGTCTCGACTTCGCCCTTGGCTCGAAGCGCCTCGCTCAGTGCCAGGTCGTGACGCGCCCACTCCTGCCCCGAAAGCTGGGCCTCCTTGAGTTCGTTTCGGCACTGCCGGAGGCGGCCGACAGCCTCGTTTATTTTCTGCTTCTGGCCGGATGGCCGGAACAGCGCTCCGGCTTCGGTCTGCAGGCCTTCGATGACCGCCCCCAGATCAGCCACCCCTGAGCCGGCCGCAAAAATGAGCCGCCCCAGCTCGCCGCCGCCGCTTACGATTTCGCGGCCGCCGGAAACGAGCTCATCGTAGCCGATGCCGAACATGACCTCGAAAAAATCAGCTTCAACCCCGTTCAGGAAAGCCTTAAGCGCGGTCTCATCGATAACGTCGCGGTCGTCGGTCGTGCGCAGCGTGTGGCCGCGGCCCTTGCGGCGCACCACGTCCAACACCGTTCCGTTCGCGGCTCGCAATCGGCCCCCGACACGCATCTTCGAATGCGGGTGCACAAAATCATCCGTCGACCGTTCCGGGATGCCGTAGAGCATCTGCCGCAGCGCACGCAAGGCCGAACTCTTGCCGGCCTCATTGGCGCCGTAGATCAAATGCAACCCCTCGCAACCGGCGCTCAGGTCGAGGGCGGCGTTCGTGAAAGGACCGAAGGCGATGAGATCGAGAGAGAGGATCTTCACCGGCGCTCTCTTCCATGCAGCAACCGCCGCATCAACAGGGGCCGGGCGTCGGCAAGCAGTTCATTGATCCGGGTGGGGTCGTTCGGCCGCCAGGTTTCGGCCGCCTCTTTGAATTCGCGCGGCAGTTTCTTGTCGAGATCGGCTAGCTCGGCGGAAAACCGGCTCAAGGCGGCCGGGTCGGCGGCCAGCTCTTCGATCAGGTCCAGAAGTTCGCCCACGGCTCCCTCCGGTTTGGCGCCTCCAGCGGGCGGTCGGGTACGGAACATCACCTTTTCGATCCAGACCCGTTCACCGGCCTCATCCACTGCTGCGGCGCGGATCTCATGCATCCAGCGCTCGGGATCGGACAGGATCGTATCATGGAGCGCCGTCTCGCCTTCCAGCGACACTCTCAGCACCGTTAGCACGTCCGGATTCCCTTCTATCTTAACCAACAAGCACTCGCGGAACCGGTCCAGCAGGTCGAAGCCGCTCTCGGTCGCCGAAGCGTCAACGGTCACGGTCTCCCAGCGCACGACGTCGAGGGGCCTGAAATCGATTATCGTCCGGGCGGCGTCATCGACCGTTACCAGAAGACAGCCTTTCGGCCCGGTCTCGCGCGCATGGCGTCCCTGGGTATTGCCTGAAAAAACCACCGCCGGCACGTCGCACAAGACCTCGCGACGGTGCACATGGCCCAGGGCCCAATAGTCGTAGCCCTTTTCGCGCAGCCCTTCTATCGTGCAGGGTGCGTAAGGCGCATGGCCTTCTCGTCCGGTCGCGCAGGTATGCAGCAGGCCGATATTGAAGCATCCGGGCGCAGCCGGCGGGTAGGACGGCGAAAGGTCGACCGTGACCGCCGGGGCGCTGAAGCTGCGGCCGTGGATGGCGACGTTCAAACGGTCTATGCGGTGCGTTGCCGCCCGGTCGGTCGGGAACAGGTGAACGTTTTCGGGCAGACGCAGGGAGCGCGTAATGACGCTTGCGGCGTCATGGTTGCCGGCCACCATGAAAACGGAGATGCCGGCCTCGCGCAGCTTGGAGAGCTGACTGACCAGATACAACCCGGTATTGTAGTCCTTCCAATTTCCGTCGAAGAGATCCCCGGCAATCACGACGAAAGCGGCCGCTTCGTCGATCGCCGTTCGGACCAGGTTTTCGAATGCGCGTCGGGTGGCTCCACGGATTTCGGCGACAGGGGCACCCTCGTAGCCATCCAGCTTCAACAGCGGGCTGTCCAGGTGAATGTCGGCGGCGTGGATGAATTTGAACAACGACTTGAACCTCCTGAGAATTGAAGGCTACCGACGCTGGTGCGATACCGGCTGACGTCGCGGTATCCGCAAGCGCTGGTTCAAGCCATAGCATGCTATTTCTAACACTTCAAGATCATTATAAAAACAAGAATGGCCGTGCCGACGGTCAAGTTCGGTTTCGCGTGTCTCTGAAGGCCTTCGGGCCGGAAAGCGCTCTCATTCAAGATCTTCGTATGCCGCTTGCCGGAACCGCGGTGTGCAGATGGCGAGAAATAGCAGATCGTTTTGGCCGATATTGGTGATTCGCTGGCGGCATGATGGGGGTATGCACACGACGTCACCGGTATTCACATTGCGCGGGGAAAGATCGCCGACCTCCATGCGACCGCTGCCGCCAAGGATAACGTAACGCTCCGCCGTCCCGATCAGTCGATGCCAGCGCGTGGCGACCCCGGGCGCCACGCGCACGCGGGCGATCGACACGTCCGGGTCATCCGGCGTGTTGGACAGTTCGATGATCGAACACCGCTCGGCGGTGTGGAATTCTGCTCCGAGGTCGATGTGCCTGACGGCTTCTTTCATACGCGGGCCCTGGGCGGGAATAATCATTTGATTTTTCCGGTTGGAAGGCTGTAATTTTCGGGGTGGGGTGTCAATCGAGATCGATTTTATCGCTGTAAAGGCTCCCGGTAAAGATTGAATGCTCAGAGCGCTTGTCTTCATTCTATCGGCCTGCTTGGCCGCATGCAGCAGCATTCCCGAGACCGCCGATCCGTATTCGGATGCGCCGGAGGCCGGCCGAAGACCGATTTTATCCTTCACGCACGCCGGTTCTTATCAGGAGGCGCTGCAGGCGTGGCAAACTCCGGAGGATGTCAATGCCTGGATCGGCGCCAGGTTCCGGTACGATCTGCCGCGGGCCGTGGCGCTGTCCGAGACCCAGCGAAACGGTTCCAAAAGGATGACCATATACGAGCCGCAGGATTTTTTCGATGCGCCTTCCGGTGTATGTGTCGACCTCGCCCGCTTCGCCGTCGAAACCCTCCGGCAGATTGACCCGGATTCGAAACCGAAGTACCTGATGATCGAGTTTGATCCGATTCAGATTGCCGGAAACACGCTGCGCCGGCACTGGCTGGCGTCCTTCAGGCGGGATGGAAAACATTTTTTCTTTGCCGACTCCAAACGGCCCGGTCATATCGCGGGTCCTTATGCCGATACACAGGAATTCATCGACGCGTACGCAAAATACCGCGGCCGGCACATCGTCGCCTTCCGCGAGCTCGACTCCTTCCAACGCCGGCAACGCTCATTGAAAAAGATCAGCGGCGTGACCAAAGCCAAGCAATTTTTCCATCCGGCTGAACACATAGGAAAAGCCCTGAACCTTCGGACTCCTGTTCCCTTCGATCGTGTACAGCATCCCGTCCTTCAATTGATGGATCCAACCGACATGCCCCTGCCATCCGCTTAAGCTCACCCGCCACCAGAATACCACATCACCTGCTTGGGGCTCGTATCCGCTCTGCGGCTCATAAGCCCAGCCCTTTTTTTTGAACTTGCTCAGCAGATCCCGAGCCCCTGCGGAGTACGGAAACGGCATCTGGTTCACGTCATGGCCACAGGCCCGGAAAAAACACCAGCTCACGAAGGAGGCACACCACGAATTCCCTTCCTCCAGGCCGGCCGGTTCGAGGTACTTTCGCACCCATGGCCCCGCGTTGTCTCCGCCAATTTCACCTGCCCCCGCTGTTAGCTCATCGATCGCAGCGGCAAGCCCTGCTCGGCCCAACCGACTCCCTCCGGCCGCTTCAGGGGGCATTTGATCGTAGCGGATCGCGCTAGGGGTCTCGATCACCGGTTTGGGATGCGTCAGGCTCCACCAGGTCAGCGGCCCCACTTCGCCATCCACCTTAAGCGGCTGGCCGTGCTGATCCAAATTCTGGGACTGAAACGCCCGAACCGCCTGATAGGTTCTCGTGCCGAAAATACCATCTGGCTCCAACGGATAGCCACGTTTCTTCAAAATGTTCTGAAGCTCAAGAACCTCTGGACCTTCCGCGCCTTTCTCGAGTACTTTCGCCATTGGAATCCTTTCCCCTGCAATGGTTGACTGGTCGTGAAAGTCGATTCGCTCTGCACGATCGCCTAATTGTCTCGCTTCCGGCCCGAGTACTCCAGTTTGATTGCTTGAATTAACACCGCACTGGAATCGGCGTCAAGGACGGGCAGGGTTTGGAACTCGGTGACCCAGCAGCGATATATCACGAAAACCGGACTACGGCGGAGCTATACTTGCACTCCATCGGGGACTGGGAGCAAAGGGCAATTGAGGTGCTGGACGGGAATTTCTTCGAAAATTCCCACACAAACGCAAAAGGGGCCACAGATCGAAATCTGTAACCCCTTGATTTAACTGGTGCGCCCGGCAAGATTCGAACTTGCGACCTACGGATTCGTAGGCATAGCCTTCGAGCTTCCTGATTTCCTCATTTTTCACTATGTTACTGTTTTCACTGAGAATGTCAATTCCATATTTTTTCCTATTTTAGCCAATTTTGGCAGATTTTGGACAAGTTTTCTCACACAGATTCTCACACAGCTTTTGCTTTCTCCACCCCAACGTCAATCTCGTCTTTCCCCCTGAGATCGATT
>JALOPB010000259.1 GCA_025454115.1 Desulfobacterales bacterium
AGCCGGTGCTGCAGTTGGGGCCTTGGCAATGGCTCCGCGACCGAACATCTTGTCGTTGATTTCGGCAGCCATCTGGTTCACGCGAGTTACGATGCCGCCGGCGTCCTCGCTCTGCTCGAAAAAGCTCATCGTCGGCTTGGTGCCGGTGACGTCCACCATCTTGGAGTCCACGCTGATGCTGTTTCCCAGCACTGTCAGGCTTCCGAAGAGAATGAAATCCGCGTCCAACTGCTTTCCGAGATTGCGGGCGTTGGATTCTGTCACCGCAGCGCCGGCGGCGCCGAGCGCTTTTTCGACCTGCTGGCGGCTGAGGACATTGGTTTCATTCTCCTTGTAGAGCCGGGAAGCGAGCATGTCGTAGATCCCGTCGCGCAGAAAGCTCATGTCCTTTTCGGCGTTGACTTTGAAGGGAACGATGGCGACGGTTTTGGTTGCTGCGAAAACGGATATCGGCACGACGATCAACAATACGGCAAAAGTAGCAGCTTTTAGCTTGTACATATAAGCTCCAGGGAAGTGTTAAGTGTTAAGCAAGCCATGGCGCGCGGCGCCACTTTATCGGCAAGCAAGTGTTTATTTGTGGGAGAGGCTTTCAGCCTCGATCATCGCGGCTGGAAAAGTTTTAAGTTTTAAGTTAAAAAAACGAGGTTGTCCTTCGCTTAACACCTAACACTTAAAACTTAAAACGATTCCATAATAATCTCGATGCAGCTGAAGAAACCTGATCTATCCCTCCAATTGCTTCCGAAGAAGTTCGTTCACGGCTTTCGGATTCGCCTGGCCGCGCGTGGCTTTCATGACTTCGCCGACGAAAAAGCCCATGAGCTTGGTCTTGCCGCCGCGGTAGGCCGCGACCTCGGCGGGGCTGCGGTCCAGGACGTCTTGGACGACGGCTTCGATCGCGCCCGTATCGTTGATTTGAGACAGGCCTTTCTCATTGACGATGGCGGCGGCGGCCCGTCCGGATACTGCCATTTCATCGAAGACGGCTTTGGCGATTTTAGCGCTGATGGCGCCACTGTCGATCAGCTTGAGCAGGCCGGCCAGCTCCGCGGGAGGGATCGGCGATTGGTCGATGGTTATGCCGTTGGTGTTCAGCAAACCCAGCAGAGGACCCATGATCCAGTTGGCGACCGGTTTGGGTTTGGGAACGTCCGCCAGGCATTCCTCGAAGTAGTCTGCCAGTTCGCGGTCCGATGTCAGCACCCCGGCGTCGTAGGCAGGCAGGCCGAGTTGCTCCACGAACCGGTCACGCCGGGCGTCCGGAAGCTCCGGAAGCGTCTGCCGTATGCGGTCGATCCAGTCCGTGTCGATCATCAGGGGCAGCAGGTCCGGGTCCGGGAAATAACGGTAGTCGTGGGCCTCTTCCTTGCTGCGCATGGAGAAAGTCTGGCTGCAGGATGAGTCCCAGAGCCGCGTTTCCTGAACGATAGCGCCCCCGTCCAAAAGCACATCCTTCTGGCGGTTGATCTCGTATTCGATGGCTTTCTCAACAAAGCGGAACGAATTCAGGTTCTTCAGCTCGGTACGAGTGCCGAGGCCAGAGGAACCCCTGGGGCGGATGGATACGTTGGCGTCGCAGCGAAAGCTGCCCTCCTCGAGGTTGCCATCGCAGATTCCGAGGTAACGCACGATCGCACGAAGCTTTCTAAGATAGGCGCCGGCAGCCGCGGGCGATCCGATATCCGGCTCGCTCACGATTTCGATCAGCGGCACGCCGGTCCGGTTGAGGTCGACCCGACTGACCGGCCGTTGGGGGTCGTGGGAGAGCTTGCCGGCGTCCTCCTCCATGTGGATTCGCCGGATGCGCACGCGCTGCGGCCGGCCCTCGATCTCGATGTCGATCCGGCCGCTCTCGGCGATGGGCAGTTCATACTGGGAGATCTGGTAGCCCTTGGGCAGGTCGGGATAGAAATAATTCTTGCGCGCGAAACGACTTTCAGGAGCGATGGTGCACCCGGTGGCCAATGCCATGCGCAGGGTAAAATCCACCACCGTGCGGTTGAGCACTGGCAAAACCCCCGGCATGCCCAGGCATACCGGGCAGGTCTGGGTGTTGGGCTCGGCGCCGAACCGGGTCGAACAGCCGCAGAAAATTTTGGTATGGGTCTTGAGCTGGGCGTGCACTTCAAGACCGATGACGGGTTCGAATTCCACTCAAACTCCTTCCAAAAAAGTCGATTTCAAAATCCCCCCGCCCCCCTTTTGTCAAAGGGGGAAAAGACAGGAATCGAGCCGGTGCGATAGGATGACGTTGCGCGCCATGAAATGCTATCTATGCGATCCGGGGCTATTTGTGGGAGCGGCTTTCCAGCCGCGAGGATCGAGGCTGAAAGCCTCTCCCACAGAAGCCAAATGCTATTACCCCTCAGACGGCTCAGGTCCTCTGAATGGTTACACGAAGCATTATTCGGATACCTCTTCTATTCTTATCCCTTTTCCCGCCCGCAGACTCTGCCGAGCAGAGGCAATGCGTCGCAAAAAACGGGGGTCTTTTTCAAGGCGATAATCAAACCAGTCGTCCTCTGATTTAAAACCTAACAGAACTCCGGCCGGTTTGCCATGCCGCATGATAACGATTTCCTCTTTTTCCGCGAGGCGAAGCAATTTCGAGAATTGGTTCTTGATGAGCGACACGGCTACCGCTTTCATTTGATATTGTCAACCATCCTTTCCTTCGCCGTATCGTCTACTTCGAACGACTCGAACGGCTCGGAGGGCGCGTACCAATTGAAAAAATGGTTCATGATGAATTTGACCGTCCGCTTGTTGACGTGAAAATTCTCGCGGCCCTCGGCAAAATAGGTCCGGCCGGTCAAGGGCTGGTAGACGGTTGCCATTTCATAGGCCGGGAAATAAAAGGTGTTGTCGTGGCGGGAGACGAATTCATCGGCAGCCGCCCGCAGGGTGCTTTTAGAGTTGCAGCTGGCGCTGACCACATCCAGATCACGCCGGAAGGTCGCCCACAGATTCACCGGCGAAACGGTGACCAGGATGCGGCAGCCGGGATTGTGCCGGGCCATGATGGCATGGATGCGTTCGAGGTTGTCCAGAGTTTCGGCATGCCGGCTCACGTGGAATTCGTAGTCGCGCATGTCACCGCCCTCGTTTACGTAGGGTCCTGCCGGCAGGCTGATGGCCGAGCCGTCCCGGCGATCCAGCCACACCTCGGTCAGCCCCAGCGTCAGGATCAGAAGCTCGGCGCTCTGCAGCGCGCGCCGGGAGTGTTCGTGATGGCGCGCGAAGTCTGCCTCGGCTTCATTCATGTCGCCGTAAAGAATAACCCGGCGGTAGGGATCCTGAATCCGGCCGGATTGCGGGGTCTGCCACCAGCGTCGATAGGGTTTCCAGGTTTCAAACGTGTACTCGAAGATCTGCCGCATGCAGAAGGTATTGTACACCCGTTCCCAGGCTGCGCTGGCGTGAACAGCGGCCGGGTGGTGGGCTTCCTCGGTGATGTAAGTGAAGCCCCGTTGCAGCAGGCGGCGTTTGATCTCACGGGCGAAGCAGGAGCCCATGGAGGCGATACGGGTTGCGCGCGTGATCTGAAACCCTTTTAGCGGCGGCGCGGGAAAGGACCCATCGGCCGGCGGGTTGTCGTAAGAGCCCGGCCACACCTGCCAGCTCTCGAAGCGGTGGATGGGATGCACGTCTGAACGAGCCATAAATGATCCTAAAGTGTTACCCCTGTGGGAGTGGCTTCCAGCCACGATAGCTTCGCGGCAAGATGCCGCTCCCACAAAAGTCGAAGCGCAAAATTCGAAATCCGAAACAAGCACGAAGTCCCGATGCTTTATAGCAGATAAACGCCAGCAGTTAAAGAAGACGACGGCATCTATCAACCGCGGGGCTCCTTGACAATCCCCATAGAATTTCACTATAAAATCAAATCAAAGGCGCTTTTTTTAAGCGCCTTTGATTTGGGAGGGGCATGGCCCGGAATTCAACCTACAACATTCTGATGTATTCCCACGACACGTATGGTCTGGGGCACATCCGTCGCAGCATGGCCATCGCCTCGCACCTGCTCGGGCCGCGGGTGAATATCCTTATTCTGACCGGTTCGCCCATCGCCGGTCGGTTCGCCTTTCCCGAACAGATCGACTTCGTACGCATCCCGGGGATGATCAAACGCACGAATGAGGAATATTTACCTTTATCGATTAAAATCAACGCCCGCCATGCGCTCGACATCCGCAAGAACATCATCACCGCCACTGTGAAGACCTTTCAGCCCCAGCTTTTCATCGTCGACAAGGAACCCTTGGGATTGAAGCGCGAAGTGCTGCCGGCCCTGCAGTGGCTGCGCCGTTCGCTGCCCGGCACCCGGACCATCCTGGGGCTGCGGGACATCATGGACGACGCCCGGACGACCCGACAGGAGTGGCAGGAGAAGGGCGTTTACCAGATCCTGGAGGAGCTTTACAGTGAGATTTGGATCTACGGCAACCGCGATCTCTACGACCCCATCCGCGAATACGGCATTTCGGATACGGTAAGCCGCAAGATCCATTTCACCGGATACATCCCCCGAAAGGTACCGTCCCCCGAAGGGGTCCAGAGCATCCGCAAGGAACACGGGCTCCAGGAGGATGACAAACTCGTGGTGGTCACCACCGGCGGCGGCGGGGATGGTTTTACCGTAATGGATACCTACCTCCGAATGCTGGAGTGCGTTCCCGGACCGCAGCCTTTCAAGAGCATCCTGATTACCGGGCCGTTCATGCCGAAATCGGAACGCAAGAACATCAACAAGCGTTCGCGTAAACTCGGCGTGCGGATGTACCACTTTTACCGGCAGATGGAAAAAATCTTCGCGGCCGCCGATCTGGTTGTCAGCATGGGCGGTTACAATACCCTGTGCGAGATCCTGAGCCAGGGTACCATCAGCCTGGTGATCCCCCGTGAAACACCGCGCAAGGAGCAGTTGATTCGAGCCCAGACCTTCCAGCGCCAGAATCTGATCGACTACATCGCCTGGGACCAGCTGACTCCCGGTCTGCTGCGCGAGAGGCTGACGGCCCTTCTCTCGAACCCGGCACCCCATCGGGATGCCATCAGCGCGTTTGCACTCACCGGGCTTGAAACCATGAAGCAGCGGCTGCAGGATTTCCGGTGTCACAAGCCATGAAAGCCGCCGGTCGTCCGGTGCTGGGCATGGTGCTCAAAGGGTATCCCCGCATCTCCGAAACCTTTATCTCCAACGAAATTCTTCTGCTCGAAGAGCTGGGCGTTCCGGTGCACATCTTTTCCATGCGCCGCGGCCGCGAGCGCTTCAC
>JALOPB010000260.1 GCA_025454115.1 Desulfobacterales bacterium
AAGAAGCCGATAACGGAGGTGAAAAAAATTTGCCCAAGGCCCGTGGCCAGCGCCACAGCACCGGTGGTGCGGATTAAGTCCAAATCGAGCCGAAGCCCAACGATAAACAACAGCAGGGCGATTCCGATCTGTGCCAAGAGCTCGATTTGCTGGTGGCTCTCAATGACTCCCAGGCATGCTGGACCGGCCACAATGCCGGTAGCCAGGAACATGATGATCAGCGGCTGGTGCAGCTTTTGCCCGAAGGCGCCGATCACTGCCGCGATTCCCAGTATGGCGGCTATTTCATAAAAAGTGTTACCAAAAATCATCCCGCCCGCCTATTCAATACCGTTGAGCCTTCTCGAATGAGGTTTGCGATGTTACTTTTATTTTCCATGTTATGCTTCCACGTTAACATATGATAATCTAATTTCAAAATTAGGCAAAAATTTTCATTGCTAAATGAATACACGGCTCCAATGGAATTTGCCGGTTTCGTGCTCAGTCCAAACCTTGCCTGTGGCAAAACGGGGTTGAGGTTACCTGATCAAAGGTATCGGTTCAGGAATTTGCTGATTCGCTGCGATTTCTGGGAGCTCAGAGGATTCAAGGCTCTTGAGATTGGTTGAAAATACGGCTCAACTGACCGTTCGGGGACACGTCGGATGAACTATTGATCACCGCTTCCTGCGCTCGGCCAGACTCGCATACAGGGGAACCAGCAGGAATCCGGCGCACGTGAGCAGAACCGCATTCCACCCGCTGTGTTTAAAGGCGAAACCGGTGCAGGTGATGCCCGCCCATCCTCCGATGTAGAAGAACAGCATGTAAAGAGCGTTCGCCCGGCCCTGGCCCAGCAGGGTGCTGCCGCTGCCGAACCGGTTGCTGAACCTGCCCGCCAGCGGACCGATGAAAACGCCGATCACATAGACCACATAGAGCAAGGTGGTCAGTTCGGTGGAATAATGGAACGGTGGTCCGCTCAGGCGGAAGGGAAGGTAGTTGAAGATCGAGGAGAAGATGCCGAAGCTGCCCGCCGCGCAGCAGTAGATCCGCAGAAGCTCCGGGCGCGCGAGTAAATCCCGGTAGCCTTGGACGCCACGCGGCCGGACGTCTCTCGCCGGAGCCCGCGGCAATCGGCGGAATGCATTTATGGCGGCCGCAAGCACCATGGCCGCGGCAGAAAAAAAGGCATAGCGCCAATGAAGCGGCGGGTGGAGCCAGCCGCCCAGCAGCCGCCCGCCCAGTCCGCCGATAACGCTGGCCGCCACATAGGATCCCATCACCACATTCAGGCGGTCTATTGGGAGGGTCTTGGCCAGAAAAGCGGCCAGGCAGGTGGTCAACGCGGGAATGAAGACACCCTGCAGGAACCGCGCGGCGATGAGCGTCCAAAGATCGTGCGACAGCGCACAAACCACCCCGCCGGAGGCCACACAGATGCCGCCGACCAGGATGATCCGTTGAATCGGCAGCCGGTCCGCCAGAAAGCCAAACGGCAGGTTGGAGCAGGTGATGCCGAGGATGACGGCGGAGACGGTCAACGAAACCACGACCAGGTCCGCCGCGAACTCCTGTTGCAGCACCGGCAGGACGGGCTGCGTGATGTAAATGTTCGTGAACGCGGCCGACACCAGCGTGAAAACGGTGACTTGAAGACGCAGATAGGAGGAATCCGTCATGCCGCCTGCATGACGCGCAGCTCGTTGCAGATCAGACCGTCGACCCCCAGAGCGAGGATTCTCTGCGCCTCTTCGCGGGTGTTGATGGTCCAGGGGAATATCTTCAGGCCAGCGGCATGCACCGCCTCCACCTGATCGCGGGTCAGGACCGTGAAGCGGGGGTGCCAGGAAACCGCCTGCATGGCGAGCAACAAATCCAGGATGATCTTGTCGGCCCCGTGGTCGGAAATCAGGGCGACAGCCGGAGGGGCATCCATGGCGGCGATGCGTTGAAGAATCCGCTGATCGAAACTCGAAATAATCACACGGTCCATGGCCCCGCTGGTTTTCACCAGCTTCACCACCTGATGCTCGATGGCGTCGGCCGGAAAGTCCGCTTCATAGGCGCTGGTCTTAATTTCGATGTTCAGCATGCATCGGCCGGCGGTCAGCTTCAGCACCTCGGGCAGCTCCGGCACGCGCTCGGCTGCATAGCGCGCATCAAACCAGCTGCCGGCGTCGAGCTTTTTAATCTCCTCGAAAGACCGATCCCCCACCAGGCCTTTCCCCGCCGTGGTGCGATCCAGCCGGTCGTCGTGGATCACGACCACCTTACGATCGCATGTCAGGGTGACATCCAGCTCGATCATGTCGCAGCCGGCCTGCATGGCGCCCCGGAACGAAGCCAGGGTGTTTTCGGGATAGAGCGCCGGGTAGCCGCGGTGGCCGATGAGGAGCGGGCGAGGGAATCGGGTGAAGTCGACCGGAGAGGTCATGAGTTACCATCCGATTTGCGCAAGGTGTTTGGTATAATGCTTGACGCGCTTACTGGATTCCCAAACACGAAATACCAGATACTAGGCACTAGCCCGCTACCCTCTTCTTGGTTTCCGGATCGAAGGGATGCAGCTTCGCCGGCGGAATGGAAAACGTGATCATGGCGTTCTTCTGAAGGCGGTGCACTTCAGGCAGCCGCGCGACGAGAGAGGTGTGGTATTCGCCGAAGCGGCCATGCACCAGGGTATCGGCGCCGAGGAGCTCCACGTGATCGACCGTCAACTGAATCCCGTCTGTCGGATGGCCGTTCAACTCAAGGTGCTCCGGCCGCACCCCCAGGATGATCTCTTGACCGGCCCAGGCGGGCAGTCCGCCCTCGCTCAGCTGGGTGCGGACAGCCCCCGATAGAACCGCCGATCGTCCGTCTGCGCTCACTTTCGCCTTAAGGAAATTCATGGCCGGAGAACCGATGAACCCGGCGACGAACATGGTGGCCGGCCGCTCATAGACATCGAGCGGGGAGCCGATCTGGGCTGCGTATCCGTTGTCCATTACCACCAGCCGATCTCCGAGCGTCATGGCCTCGACCTGGTCGTGGGTCACATAGATGCTGGTGATCTTCAGATCTTCGTGCAGCTTGCGGATCTCAAGCCGCATCTGCACCCGCAGTTTGGCGTCCAGGTTGGACAGCGGCTCGTCGAACAGAAAAACCTTGGGCTCGCGCACGATGCAGCGCCCCATGGCCACGCGCTGGCGCTGGCCGCCTGAAAGCTGGCGGGGTTTGCGGTCCAGCAATTCACTCAGCTCGAGGATCCGGGCGGCGTTGCGTACCCGCCGGTCGATCTCGTCTTTGGCCATGCGTCGCATTTTAAGACCGTAGGCCATGTTCTTATAGACCGTCATGTGCGGGTATAGGGCGTAATTCTGGAAGACCATGGCGATATCGCGGTCGGCAGGCTCCAGCGCGTTGACCACCCGGCTCTGGATGGCGATCTCACCGCTGCTGATTTCCTCCAGGCCGGCGACGAGGCGCAGGAGGGTCGACTTGCCGCAGCCCGACGGCCCGAGGATGACGATGAACTCCCCGTCGCGGATGTCGCAACTGATGCCGTGGATGACTTCGGTTTTGCCGAATTTTTTCGTCACATTGCGAATCGAAACATCTGCCATTGAAGCTCCATTAACCCGTGGACCCGCTTATTTTCCGGCCCTGATCTTCTCGGCCGGGAGCCGCTCCAGCACGTTTGCAAATGGACGGCTTTGTAGAAGGCTGAAATTCAAGGCGCGCGAGGGTCGCGTTGCGAGGCGTACTTGACGTACGCCGCAGCAACCGCGACGCGACGCGCAACGCAGAAGTTCGGCCTTATACGAAGCCGTCACTTTTCCGTCTCCGTCATCCCCCGCACAAACTGCTTCTGCATGAAGATCACCACCAAAACCGGCGGCAGCATGGCCAGGATGGTGGCGGCCATGATGATGTGCCACTCGGCCTGGCCCTCGCCCACGTCCAGCATCCGCTTGATGCCGATCAGCAGCGTGTAATAGCTTTGGTCGCTTGTGATCAAGAGCGGCCACAGATACTGGTTCCAGCCGTAAATGAAGAGGATCACGAAAAGCGCAGCGATCGAGGTTCGCGACATCGGCAGCAGGATGTCGAAGAAAAACTGCATGGGACTGCCGCCGTCGATGCGGTGGGCTTCGCAGAGCTCGTCGGGAATGGTCATGAAAAACTGCCGGAACAGGAACGTGGCGGTGGCCGACGCGATCAGCGGAAAGATCAGCCCGCCATAGGAGTCGAGCAGCTTGAGATCGGCCGCTACTTTGTACGTCGGCAGGATGCGGACTTCCACCGGGAGCATGAGCGTGATGAAGATCATCCAGAAGAAAACCAGGCGCAGGCGGAAGCGGAAGTACACGATGGCGAAGGCGGCCAAGAGCGAAATGGAGATCTTTCCGAACGTGATGCCGAGCGCCATGATCAGGCTGTTGAGCATCATGGTGCCGACGGTCGCCCCGACATCCCGCGGCCCGACGGTGAGCGCGCGCAGATAATTCTCCACCAAATGGCCGCCGGGAATCAGCGGAAACGACTGGGTGATCGCCTCGATCGTATGCGTCGAGGCGACGAACGTGACGTAAATCGGGAAGGCGAGCACCAAAGCACCGAGGATGAGAACGGCATGGGTAACGACCGTCAGGACAGGGCGGTGTTCGACCATCATTTCAGTAATGCACCTTGCGCTCGATAAAGCGGAACTGGACCACGGTCAGTGCGATGACCACCATCATCAAGACAACCGATTGGGCCGCCGACCCGCCGAGGTCCAGGTTGATGAAGCCGTCGTTGAAAACCTTGTACACCAGGATGTTGGTAGCGTAATTGGGCCCGCCGCGCGTGATGGCATGGATCACGCCAAAGGTGTCGAAGAAGGCATACACGATATTGACCACGATCAGGAAGAACGCCGTGGGCGACAGCAGCGGGAAGACGATGGTCCAGAACCGCCGCCACGGCCCGGCGCCGTCTATGGCGGCGGCTTCGATGAAGGAGTGCGGGATGGCCTGCAGCCCTGCCAGGAAAAACAGAAAATTGTAGGAAACCTCGCGCCAGGCCGCCGCGATGACCACCAGAGTCATGGCCTGAGGACCGTTGAGCGTGTGGTTCCAGGCGATGCCGACGCTTTTAAGGAAAAAGGTGACCATTCCCACCGTAGGGTTGAAGAGGAAGAACCACAGCACGCCGGCGACCACCGGCGCCACGGCATAAGGCCAGATGATCAGCGTCTTATAAATGGTCGCCCCCCGCAGCGCCCGGTCGGCCATGACCGCCAGCAGCAGCGCCACCGAAAGTGCGCTGCCGGCCACCGCCAGGCTGAAGACCAGCGTCACGCGGAAGGAGCCGAGATATTCC
>JALOPB010000030.1 GCA_025454115.1 Desulfobacterales bacterium
GGTTGGGTATTTGGGTATCCGGCGCTTCGGTTCTATCCAAACACCAAGATACCCAACCACCAGGCTGGCGGATCTATAGCTGTTCTCCGATCATAGCGGCCAGATCCACCATGCGGGTAGAGTACCCGGTCTCGTTGTCGTACCACGACAAGACCTTAACCATCTCGTCGATGACATAGGTCGTGGGGGCGTCGACGATCGATGAGAGCGCGCAGCCGTTAAAATCCGATGAAACCAGCGGGGCTTCGCTGTACCCCAGAATGCCCTTAAGGGCGTCTTCGGAAGCCTGCTTCAAAGCAGCGTTGACCTCGGAGACGGTAACGCCGCTCTTATCGATGCTGACCACCAGGTCGACCAGCGAGACGTTCGGCGTGGGCACCCGAACGGCCAGCCCATTCAATTTGCCGGCCAGCTCCGGCAACACCAGCCCGACCGCCTTGGCGGCGCCGGTGGTGGTCGGGACCATGGAGAGTGCGGCGGAGCGCGCCCGGCGCAGGTCTTTGTGCGGGAAATCGAGCAGGCGCTGATCGCCGGTGTAGGAGTGCACGGTGGTCATGAGCCCCCGTTTGATTTTAAAGTTCTCATGCAGGACCTTGGCCACCGGCGCCAGACAGTTGGTGGTGCAGGAAGCGTTGGAAACGATATGGTGCTGCTTCGGGTCGTAGTGCTGGGAGTTCACCCCCATGACGATCGTGAGGTCCGGGTTGGTGGCCGGCGCGGAGATGATGACCTTGCGGGCGCCTGCGGTGAGGTGCTTGGCGGCATCTTCGCGTTTGGTGAACAAGCCGGTGCATTCCGCGACGATGTCCACTCCCAGGGCTTTCCAGTCGATTTTTTCGGGGTCTCTCACCGAACGGATGGCCACCGCCTGTCCGCCGACGTCGATGGCGTCGCTCTTGGCGGAGACCGAGACATCCATCGCCCCGTGAACGGAATCGTATTTCAGTAAATGTGCCATGGTTTCGGCATTCGTGAGATCATTGATGGCGATTACGTTGACTTTCGGGTTCTTTGCTGCCGCCCGAAACAGCAGGCGTCCGATTCTGCCGAATCCGTTGATGCCGATTTTAACTGCCATAGATCCTCCTTGTATTAACGTTCGTTCCAAAATAAGTGCATCCTCATGCCGATCGGAATAATAGCCGGGGCGCGTGGCAACCGCGCGAAAACCCAATTTTCGATACAGCGCAACGGCTTCCATATTGGAAGGCCGCGCTTCCAAAATGACCGTGGAAAGCCCGCGCGTGCGCGCGGTATTCAAACACTCCGTTACCAGCCGGGTGCCGACGCCGCGGCGACGCCACTGAGGGTCCACCGCGATCCGGAAAAGGTGAGCTTCCTCCGCGATGAAGCGAAAGAAGATATAGCCGATGATCCGCTTTTCTCCGTCGGACGTTACCGCGCGAATGATTCGGCTGTCTGCGGTTGCCGCCGATAGCTCCCCTTCAAACGACAGCCGGCCCCACGGCCAATCGAAACACCGGCGTTCAAGCGCCACCAGCGGCTCGATGTCCGCAGGCACGGCGCGAGTGATTTCCCACGGGGTCACTCACCGCTCCGTTTGTTCCCCTTCAAAATACCGCTGGCCAGCGTGATGCTTTTTTTGCCGAACGCTTCCAAGGATGCGGCCAGCTGCCCGAGCGGCATGCGGGAGCGGTTATCCAGCGCATGCACGAGGACGGGCAGGTTCACCCCTGAGAGCACCTCGACGCGTCCCTCCTCCAGAAACGAGTAGCTGATGTTAGACGGCGTGCCTCCGAACATGTCGGTCAGGATTAGCACGCCGGCGTCCTGGGCGACCTTTTTGACGCCAGCCGCTACTCGTTCCCGCAAACGATCCACGTTTTGATTGAGGTCGATGGAGACGGAGACCACTCCCGCCGGGCGACTGCCCAGTATGAATTCGGCCGCATCGACGAGGGCGTCGCCCAACTGACTATGCGTGACGATGAGAATTCCGATCATAAATGTCCTTCACTGGCCGTGCGTCGGTCGCTCGGCTTGACCTACTGCGGCTGGTGAATGTCGCGGTGGATCAGTTCGACCCGGTTGCTGCGTGCAGCGATGCGGTCGTAAAAGGCTCGGGCCATTACGACGGATCGATGCCGGCCACCGGTGCAGCCGACAGCGATGCTGAACTGAGTCTTGCCTTCTTTTTCATATAACGGAAGCAGAAAATCGAGCAACTCGGTGTACTTTTCAAGAAAGGTCGATGCCTCGGGCGTTTTGAGAACAAACGCTCGAATCTGCGCGTCCTCTCCATCCAAGGGTTTTAACTCCGGAACGAAAAACGGATTCAGCAGGAAGCGTACATCCACCACCATGTCGGCCTCCGGCGGAAGGCCGTACTTGAAACCGAACGAGATCACGTGGACCTGCAGGGGGGCCAATGAGCGCTGGGCGGCAGCGATCGCAACCACCTTCTGCTTGAGTTCGTGCACGTTCAGCTGCGTGGAGTCGATCACATAATCAGCCGTCGCCCGCAGGGGCTGGAGCAGCTGCTTTTCACCGCGAATGCCTGCGAGCAGGCCCTGCCCCCGGGCCAGCGGGTGCTGGCGGCGCGTGGCGCTGAAACGTTGGACCAGTAGCTGTTCGCTGGCTTCAAGAAACATAATTTCAAACAGAAATCCCTGTCTCCGCAGCCCGCCCAGGATCCGCTCGTAACTCGAGATGAAGCTCTTTTCCCGCAGATCCATTCCGAAGGCGATCCCGGTGGTCTCCGCTCCTTGAGGGGGCGACAATTTCAGAAAATCCGGCAGCAGCGCCACCGGCATATTGTCGACGCAGAAAAAGCCGGCGTCCTCCAATGCCGCCAGCGCAGTGCTTTTTCCGGAGCCCGACAGCCCGGTGACGATGAAAAGAGGTAGCGCGTTCACGTCCGGTCGCCGCAAGTCGCGGTTAGAAATCTTCGTCTTCTTCCCTGATGAGGTCGTAAATCTGATCTCGGTCGGTGGCTTGCAGCAACCGCTCTTTGAACGGCTCGTTTTTGAGAATCCGCGAAATGCGGGCCAACAACTTTAGATGCAGGCCGGTCGAGTTCTCCGGTGTGACGAGCAGAAAAAAAAGGCGCGTCGGTGCGCCGTCCAGGGATTCGAAATCCACCCCTTTCCGGCTCAGGCCAAAGCCAATCATCAGGTGATCCAAATTCGGCAATTTGCCGTGCGGAATGCCGATGCCGCCGCCGATGCCGGTGCTGCCAAGGCGTTCCCGCTCCAACAAGACGCGAACCAGCACCGCCGGATCGAGGCCTGTCAGCCGGGCCACGGGTGCGGACAGCTCCTCGATCACTTCTGTCTTGGTGTGGGATCTCAACTCCGGAAGAATGGCTTCCGGTTGCAGCACGTCGAGAATTTTCATGGCTCGTTTGCCTGAAACGCAGCGGTTGCCGGGGATGGGTGCCGTCGAAGCGAGCAGGCGGCGGCAACCGCAATCATTCAGCTTCGGGGTTGAATAAGTCCGTAATGCCCGTCTTTGCGTCGATAGAGCACATTGATCTGCGAGGAGCGGGCGTTGGTGAACACCAAGAAGCCTTGATCGGTCAAATCCATCTGCAGCACCGCTTCGTCGATGTCCATCGGTTTGTAGTCGAGGCTTTCGACCTTAATTTCCGGGGCCGGGTCTTCATCCGTCGCCCGCGATGCTTCCTCGCGGATGGTCCGGGTCTGGCCCTTGGCGCCGGCGCGGCGTTCACGGATTTTCTGTTTGCTGCGCTTGAGCTGCTTTTCAAGTTTATCGAGCACCATGTCGATGGCCGAGTACATGTCGCCGGTTTCCTCTTTCCCGTTGATACTGATTCGGTCGCCGGTGATGTTGACCTCCGCCATGTGGCGGTGTTTTTCAACGATCAACACGACGCCCGCCTCCGCCGGGTTGTCCAACAATTTATCAAACCGGTTCAGCTTTTCGGTCACGTACGATTTGAGATGGTCGGAGGGGTCCAAATTCTTGAAGGTCACCGATGTCTGCATAGAGAAGACCTCCCTAAATTTCCTTGCGTTTGTTGGAGGGTAGCACCCTCATCATTTCGCGGTACTTCGCGACGGTTCGACGGGCAATTTGGATGTTTTCGCGTTTGAGCATCTGGGCGATCTTGTCGTCGCTGTGGGGTCGCTTGGGATCCTCGGATGCAATCAGCTGCCGGATTTTTTCCATGACGCTGGCCGAGGCGATGGCGCCGCCCTCATCCCGTTTGATCGAACTGTTAAAAAAGTACTTCAGCTCGAAAATCCCCTGAGGCGTGTAAGCATACTTGTTGGTGGTGACACGGCTGATCGTGGATTCGTGCATGCCGATATCCTGAGCGACGTCTCGCAGGACCATCGGCTTAAGATAGGCGATGCCATTTTCGAAAAACTCCCGTTGAAAGCGCAGGATGCTCTCCATGACGCGGTAAATCGTTTTCTGGCGCTGATGAATGCTCTTGATCAACCACGCGGCCGAGCGCACGCGATCCTGAATGTAATCCTCGGCGTCTCCGCCGACGCGCCGGCCGCGGCCGACCGATCGCCGAAAAAGCGAGTTTACGCGGAGCTTGGGCATTCCGTCGTCATTCAGCACGATAACGAAATCGTTTTCCATTTTATAGACGTAGATGTCCGGGATGATGTACTGCGGGGTGTCGTCGCTATACTGCCGTCCCGGCCGCGGCTCCATGGCCTTGATGATGGCCACGGCCGACACGACCTCCTCCATGCCGATCTTGAGCGCCTTGCAGATCGCCTTGTAGTTCTTCTTCTCCAGATTGGGTAAGTGCTCGGCGATGATGTCGGTGATGATCGAACGATCAAACCCCAGATAGCGGGCCTGGATCAGCAGGCATTCTCTGAGATCTCGGGCGCACACCCCGATGGGATCGAATGTCTGCAGCAGCGTCAGGACCGGTGTGACCTTATCGGGTTCCGTGCTGCCGGCGGCGGCGATTTCCTCTACCGACACCTGAAGGTACCCGTCCTTGTTCAGGTTGCCGATGATGAGGCTGGCAATGTCTTCGTCCTGGCGGCACGGCTTGGTCATGAGGAACTGCCACAGCAGGTGGTCGTTCAGGGATTCTTTACGGGTGATGAACGCCTCGTACTTGGGGGCTTCGCGGTCTTCCGTTTCCACCGGCACGCGCGAAGGGGTGCTGAAGTCATCCAGGAAGCCGCTCCAGTCGAACTCTTCCCGCGCCTTGCTCTGCGGTGCAACCTCCGGAGCGGCCGGCATTTCGCTCAGCGACGGTTCCGCCACTTCAAAGGACTCGCTGAGGGGCTCTTCCCCGGAACTGTCGGCCACCTCCTCCAACGCGGGGTTTTCTTCCAGTTCCCGGTGGATGGTATCCATCAGCTCCAGGCGCGAGAGCTGCAGCAGCTTGATCGCCATTTGCAGCTGCGGCGTCATGATCAACTGCTGCGTGAGTTTCAGCTGTTGCCGTAGTTCCAGCGCCATGTTAGAGCCTGAAGTCGTCTCCTAAGTATGAGCGGCAAACCGCCTCGCTGCACACAATGGATTGCGGCGGGCCGGATTCGATCACCTGGCCGTCGACCATGATATACGCCTTATCACACACGCCCAATGTCTCGCGCACGTTGTGATCCGAAATCAGTATTCCGATTCCCTTCTGCTTGAGGTGGCCGATGATGGTCTTGATATCGGCGACCGCCAACGGGTCGATTCCGGCAAACGGTTCATCCAGCAACATAAACGCCGGATTCGTAGATAGCGCCCGCGTTATTTCCAGACGGCGCTTCTCTCCTCCGGAAAGCACGTTGGCCATCTGGTCGGACAGATGGCCGATGCCCAGCTCCTCGAGCAGTTGATCCGCGCGCTGGTTCCGTTCCTCCCGTGACAACGGCAAGAGCTCCAGAATGGCCAGAATGTTCTTGCGAACCGTTAGCTTTCGGAAGACCGAGGTTTCCTGCGGCAGATAACCCACTCCGCGACGGGCACGAACGTGCATAGGGTAACCCGTGATATCTTCTCCGTCAAGAAATATATGCCCTCCGTCGGGCTTCACCAAGCCGATGGTCATGTAGAAGGTCGTCGTTTTTCCGGCTCCGTTCGGTCCCAACAGGCCGGCGACCTCACCGCTGTTCACCTGGAGGCTGACGCCGTTGACCACTCGGCGACTGCTATAGGTCTTGATCAAATCCGCGGCGCGCAGGACGGTCATCGTGCCTTCCGACGCATCCGTGGCATCCAATGAACGTGCTTCATGGTAGGCGGACCACCTCACGGGTCATGATGCGATCGTCATCTCCACGTAATTGAACCATTATCTTAATGGGTCTGTTAAAAAAAAGCAACCGCGCGTGCCTCGTCGGTTCCAGAGGGCTATCGCTCAGACGCCGGCACCAGCGTCACACGAACTTTCGGGATGGGCGGCCGGCTCGCCGCCGCCGATGCCCGCCCAGCGGCCGGTGAGCCCTCGGCCGCAGGCGGTGGGGCCGTCGCCAGCAGCCAGACCCGGCCGGAATCAGGTTCGTAAACCGCCTGCTCGGCGACGGCCGTCAGCGAGTCGGTTCGGATCCGCACATTCCCGCGGGCGGTGATGCGGGAGATGTCCTGTGAGGAAATTTTACCGTCAGGTCGATTCCGGCCGACGGTTCCCGGGCGAAACTGGATTATCAGAAGGTCGGCCGTCATCGTATACCCGTCGCCCTCCACTCGCACCGCGCCGCTGAATTCGGCGGTGTCGGCCTTCAATTCTGCCGTCAGCTGCTCGGACTGGATGTGCACCGAGGTTTTAGCTGGGGTGCCGATTCCGCTGGGGGGGGCCGGCGCTCCAGAGGCGGTCGCACTCCACAGAAGCGCCGCGAGCGCAGCGCCAAGGAGCCGGATTTCAGCGAAGTCTTTAAGGCGTATCATTTGTGACCATGGTTCCGCGAACATGGCCTCTCATGACCAAACGGTTGGTTTTCAAATCCAGCCTCAGGGAGTCTGCCATCAGGTTCCCGGCCGGGCCCGTGATCGTTACAGGCTCATCGGATGTGATGATCCGGGAGTCATGCGAATAGGTCATCCTTCCGGTTTCCAGGCGATAGGTGTCGTTATAGATCACCACGTTTTCATACGCCTCCATGTCGTGGGACTCTGTCATCACCGTCCCATGCCGGGCCGTGAGATACACCTTCTGATCGTCGCGGGTGAAAAACGTCGCAAAAAGGTCGGTCAGCAGCACGTCCTTTTCGGACAGTCGATATTGCGCTGTCGCGGCATCCAGACTCCACTCGGTACGCCCGTCCCGGGTGGCCGACTGGTGAACGCGTTCGACCACCATCGATTCCATGGCCGCCGGTGTGGAAGGCCCCTGCTCGGGCAGCGTGGACAGCCGCCGATATCCGATATAAGCCGCTGCGGCAATACCGACGCCCACGATCGCAACGGTCAGCGCGACCCGTTTCAATAAGCGTTTGGAAAGGTGGAGGATTACCGCCATGCTGCTCGTGACGTTTTTCATCCCGCTGCGGGAGTGCTGTCGAACCCGGAAATGCATTCGATTGGGGAGCCACTACCGTTCGGCTGTGCAAAAGTCAAGCGCAGTTGACTATCATTCGGTGGCTTGGTAATAGGAAACGTTCATTTTTTAGATAATACTGATGATGGATGGCAAGCGTGGAAAAAGCCCGCAAAATGGGAGGAAACTGGCTGTTGCGTTTGGTGGCTTTCAGCGGATTGGCTTTACTGGCGGCCTTGATCTGGTTCATCACCCTGCGGCTGGAGGGCGAGCCTCCGCGGCTGCAGTGGGATGTCACTTCGCCTCTCTATCTGGGCAAATCGGTGGAACTGCCGCTGACGGTGGCCGACCCCAAAAGCGGCCTGCGCCGGCTTCATGTTGTGCTGAACAAAGACGGCAAGGACGTTGTGCTGGGTGACATCGCGTTTCCCACCGCCGGCTGGCTGGGGTTGGAAAAAATACAGCAGGAAACGACCCGGATAAAAATCGACCCGGCCGCCATGGGGCTTACCGACGGCAAAGCGCTGCTGCGCATTGCCCTATGGGACCACTCCTGGCGCAACTGGTGGCACGGCAACCTCACCGATCTGCAGACGGAAGTCGTCATCGACACGCGGCCGCCGGCAATCGAGAACCTGACCCCGCAGAATTATGTCAACCAGGGCGGGGCCGGGCTGGCGGTCTATCGGCTCTCCGAGCCCTGCCCGACCAGCGGAGTGCGGGTGGGCACCCATTTCTTTCCGGGCTACAGCGGCTATTACCCCGACAAGGCCATCCACATCGCCTTTTTTGGCATGAGCCATCTGCAGGGCGCGGGTACTGAGATCGTGCTGGAGGCGCGGGATGCGGCCGGGAACAGCAGCCGAACCCGCTGGCCTTACCATTTCCGTAAAAAAGCATTCAAAAAAGATGCCCTGCAGGTCAGCGACGGCTTCATCAACCAAATCCTACCGGAATTCCATGCGCTGCTGCCCGCCAAACCGAATGCGTCTTTAAAAGAAAAGTTTCTTTTCATCAATCGCGAGCTGCGTCAGGCGAATTATGAACAGATCGTCGCGGCGGCGGGCAAGACCGAGAACGCCATACTCTGGAAGGGGCCGTTTTTGAGACTTCCCAACTCCGCACCGCGCGCCGGATTTGCGGATCATCGCACCTATCTTTACGAGGGGAAGGAAATCGATCAGCAGGACCATCTGGGCGTGGACTTGGCCTCGCTCGCCCGTTCGCCGGTTCCGGCCGCGAACAACGGGGTGGTGGTCTTCACCGGATTCATCGGCATTTACGGTCAGACGGTCATCGTGGACCACGGGTTCGGCCTCTTCAGCATGTATTCCCACTTGAGCCAGATCGCGGTGAAGGCGGGCGAGCGCGTGGCCAAGGAGGCGATTCTCGGCCACACCGGCAGCACGGGCCTGGCCGTCGGCGATCACCTGCATTTCAGTATTCTGGTTCGTCACCTGTTCGTGGATCCCATCGAATGGTGGGACCCCCACTGGATCCAGGACAACGTGACGCTCAAGCTCGACTCCGTTAGAAGTTCTTCAGGGCAAGCGGGATAACATGAAGAAGCATCGGGTTACGAAAACCATTCAGGAGATCAACGCCAGGATCCAATCCGGCGACGTCGTGGTCGTAACCGCCGAGGAAATTATCGACATCGTGAAAACGGTGGGGCCGACCGAGGCCGCACGGCGCGTTGACGTGGTGACCACCGGCACCTTCGCGCCCATGTGCTCTTCGGGGGCTTTTATCAACTTCGGCCATTCGACGCCGCCGATCAAGGCGTCCCGCGTCTGGCTCAACCGGGTGCCGGCCTATGCCGGGCTGGCGGCCGTCGACTGTTACATCGGCGCGACCGAGCCGGCCGAGGACGACCCGTTGAACAAAGTCTACCCCGGTGATTTCAGCTATGGCGGCGGGCACGTCCTGCAGGATCTGCTGGACGGCAGGCCGGTGCACCTGGTCGCCGAGGGTTACGGGACGGACTGCTATCCCAACCGTCGCGTGGAAAAAGAGATCACCCTGCGCTCATTGCCCCAGGCGACCCTGTGCAATCCCCGGAACGGTTATCAGAACTACAATTGCGCGGTGAACCTCTCGAGTCGCACCGTATACACATATATGGGGACGCTTAAACCGGGAGCCGGGAACGCCAATTACTGCTCCGCAGGCCAGCTGAGCCCGCTTTTCAACGATCCATATTACCGGACCATCGGGCTCGGCACACGCATTTTTCTGGGAGGCGGGGTCGGGTATGTGACCTGGCACGGCACCCAGCACCATCCGGCGGTGAAACGAACCGCCAAGGGGATCCCGGTTCAGGGGGCCGGGACCCTGTGGGTGATGGGCGATTTGAAGCAGATGAGCTCGAACTACCTGGTCGGCGTCGGCATCCAGGGTTATGGATGCTCGCTGGCGGTGGGCCTTGGGATCCCCATTCCGTTGCTCAATGAGGAGATCGCCGCTTTTACCGGGATTTCGGACGAGGAGATCTTCACTCAGATTGTTGACTACGGCCGAGACTATCCAGCCGGAACGGCTAAGAGCCTTGGGCAAGTGAGCTATGCCGAGCTCAAGAGTGGTGTCATCCGTTTTCAGGGCAAGGAGGTTCCCACCGTTCCGCTGTCCAGTATCGTTAAGGCGCGTGAGATAGCCGAAAGCTTGAAAGGCTGGATCCGGCAGGGTCGGTTCTTCGTGAGCGAACCCCAATTCACCCTGCCCGGCCGGTGACCATGAAACCGCGTGCATCCGGTGTTCTGCGCGCCTTCGTGGCCGTGCAAATTCCGGATGACCTTCTGAAGGTTCTCGCGGCCGTGCAAGCCGAACTCGGCCGCCGCGGGCTGCAGGCGCGTTGGACCCGACCGGAGAACTTGCACCTGACGCTGAAATTTCTGGGCGACATCCCTGCAGATCAGGTGGAAACCGTGGCGACGGCCCTTCGCGCCGTTGCAGCCGAACACGTCCTCTTCGAGCTGACGGCCGAAGGCATCGGCGTGTTTCCGGGAATGCGCCGGCCGCGGGTCCTCTGGGCCGGGCTCTCGGGGGCTTCCAACGCATTGGTACGGCTGCAGCAAGACCTGGATAACCAACTGGAGGCTGTTGGATTTTCCCGTGAAGCCCGCCAGTTCCACGGGCATTTAACCCTCGGCCGTTTTGCCGAGGGGCCGGGGAGCCGGGTTGCTGATGTGTTGCCCGCCTATGCGGCCCAGTGCTTCGGAAGTTTCAAGGTGCGGGAGATGGTTTTATTCCAGAGCGACCTGCGGCCCCGAGGAGCGGTGTATACGGCGCTGGTCAGGGCGCCGTTGAGGGGAACGACGTGAGCCCGGTTCCGGAGTGCGGATAAGGCCGGACCCACTTCGAAATCCGACGCACGAAATTCGAAAAGCATTCGATCAAGCGCAGCGGTTAGGAGGGTTACAGGGTTTGAACAACGCCAAGGGCAGAAAAAAGGAGGAGTCTATGACGGTATCCACCGACAAGCAGAAGGCGCTCGAAAGTGCGATGAGCCAGGTGGAGCGACAGTTTGGCAAGGGGTCCATTATGAAGCTCGGCAGCCGACCCATTGTCAGCGTGCCGGTCATTTCCACCAGTTCGCTGGCGCTCGACAAGGCGCTGGGCATCGGCGGGCTGCCGCGCGGCCGGGTGGTGGAAATCTTCGGACCGGAGGCCTCCGGGAAGACCACGTTGGCGCTGCATGCAGTGGCCGAAGCCCAGCGGCAGGAGGGCATCGCCGCCTTCATCGACGCCGAACACGCCCTGGACACCGTTTATGCCAAAAAACTCGGCGTCAATTGCGATGAGCTGCTTGTCTCCCAGCCCGATACCGGTGAACAGGCGCTCGAAATCGCCGACATGCTGGTGCGCAGCGGCGCCATCGATATCCTGGTGGTCGATTCGGTCGCGGCGCTGGTGCCGCGAGCGGAGATCGAAGGCGAGATGGGGGACGCCCACATGGGACTGCAGGCGCGCTTGATGTCCCAGGCGCTGCGTAAACTGACCGGCACCATCAGCAAAACCAACACCTGCGTGATCTTCATCAACCAGATGCGCATGAAGATCGGGGTCGTCTTCGGCAATCCCGAGACCACGACCGGCGGCAACGCGCTTAAATTTTACGCCTCGGTGCGTCTGGATATCCGCCGGACGAACACCCTTAAAGAAGGCCAGGACATCATCGGCAACCGCACCCGCGTGCGGGTCGTCAAGAACAAGCTGGCACCGCCCTTCATGGAAGCTGAATTCGACGTCATTTACGGCGAGGGCATTTCGCGCATCGGGGACCTCATCGATGCGGCGGCCGAGCAGGGCATCGTTGAAAAAAGCGGCGCCTGGTACTCGTTCGGCGGAGAACGCATCGGCCAGGGCCGAGAGAACGTTAAGCGATTCCTGACCGATCATCCCGACATCTTCGATACGATCTACGGCAAGACGCGCGAGGCGTTGGGACTGGGGGCCAAGGGCAGGGACGCCCAGGGGGAGGAGTGATTCAATGACCGGCAACGACGCGCGCAGGACGTTTCTCGATTATTTCAAACATCACAGCCATCAGGTGGTGCGCAGTTCATCGCTGGTTCCGCACGACGACCCGACCCTTCTCTTCATCAACGCGGGCATGGTGCAATTCAAACGCGTATTTCTGGGCGAGGAGAAACGGGACTATTTGCGGGCCACGACCTCGCAGAAATGCGTGCGTGCGGGCGGCAAACACAACGACTTGGAGAATGTCGGTTACACCGCGCGCCATCACACCTTTTTCGAGATGCTGGGCAATTTTTCCTTCGGCGACTATTTCAAAGAGCGGGCGATCGTGTTCGCCTGGGATCTGCTCACCAACGGCTACCGGCTGCCGGCGGACCAACTTTATGCATCGATCTATCTCGATGACGAAGAGGCGTATGGGCTATGGCGCAGTGCGGTGGGCCTGCCGGACCACCGCATCGTGCGCTTCGGGGAGAAAGACAACTTCTGGTCCATGGGCGACACTGGCCCCTGCGGGCCCTGCTCCGAGATCATCATCGACCGCGGCGATGCCTACGGCTGCCGGCGGCCGGAGTGTGCCGTCGGCTGTGATTGCGACCGGTTCCTGGAGATCTGGAATCTGGTGTTCATGCAGTTCAACCGGGATGCGTCCGGCTTCATGACGCCGCTGCCCAAACCCAGCATTGACACCGGCATGGGGTTGGAACGCGTTACTTCCGTCGTGCAGAACGTCAACACGAACTACGACACGGACCTCATCCGGCCCATCATCCGCCGCACCGAGGAGATGACTCGGACGGCGTTCGGCCAAAGCGAGGCGGCCGACGTCGCCATGAAAGTCATCGCGGACCACAGTCGCGCTGCGGTGTTCCTGATCGGGGACGGCATTTTGCCCTCCAACGAGGGCCGCGGCTATGTGCTGCGGCGTATCATGCGCCGCGCGATCCGTTACGGCCGCAACATCGGCCTGACCCGCCCCTTCCTGCATGAGACCGCCCGGGTGGTCTGCGACCTCATGCGGCCGGCCTATCCCGAGCTGAGCGATGCCGAAGCGTTCATCACCAACGTCATCGTCAACGAGGAACAGCGGTTTCTGAACACCCTGGACACCGGGATGAAGCTGCTGAACGAAACCCTGGCGGATCTCAAGGCCCGCGGCCAAACCGAAGTGCCGGGAACGGTCATTTTCAAGCTCTACGACACCTTCGGTTTTCCGGCGGACATCGTACGGGATGTGGTGCGCGACGAGCGCATGACCCTCGACATGGACGGGTTCGACCGCGAAATGGAGGGACAGCGTGCCAAGTCCCGCACCGTAACAGCGTTCACCCGGATCGGCGATGCCTACAAGAGCCTTTCGGCCAGCGGGTTCAGGCCCGAATTTACCGGATACGACCTGCTGACGGGCGAGTCGCGCGCCGTGCTGCTGGTCGCGCATGATCAGGAGATCCTCGACGCCGTCGCCGGCAGCGAGGTGTCCGTTGTCACCGAACGCACTCCGTTCTATGCCGAATCCGGCGGCCAGGTCGGCGACATCGGGCGCATCATCGGGCCGGCGGGCGAGATGGAGGTGAGCGCCACCCTGAAGGACCCGACCGGTCTGATCATCCACCAGGGCCGCATGCGGTCCGGCCGTCTGCGCAAGGGCGACACCCTGACGCTGCTGGTGGACGCCGCCGCGCGGGAGGCAACGGCCCGCAACCACACCGCCACCCACCTCCTGCACGCGGCCCTGCGCGACGTGCTGGGCGAACATGTCAAGCAAGCGGGTTCGCTGGTGGCGCCCGACCGGCTGCGCTTCGACTTCACGCATTTCTCGCAGGTCGATGCCGAAGCCCTCGACCGCATCGAATCCCAGGTCAACCAACGCATCCGGGCCAACGTGCCGACGCACGTCGCGGAGATGGCGGCGGAAGAGGCGTTCAAGAGCGGGGCCATGGCCCTGTTCGAGGAAAAATACGGAGACCGGGTGCGGGTGGTCTCTCTCGCGGACGTCAGCAAGGAGCTTTGCGGCGGCACCCATACGGGCCGAACGGGAAACATCGGCCTATTCAAGATCGTTTCCGAAAGCAGCGTGGCGGCCGGCGTGCGCCGGATCGAAGCGCTGACGGGGGATGCCGCGGTGGCCTTCGTTCAAGCCATGGCCCGCAACCTGATCGAGGCCGCCCATTTGCTGCGGGAGAAACCCGAGGCCCTGACGCAGCGCATCGTCAAAGTGGTTGCGGACATGAAAGCCCTGGAACGAGAGGTCGAACAGCTGAAGGGGCGGTTGTCCTCGGCGGCGGTGGCGGATGCGGGTTCCGACGTTCTCGACCTGAACGGTGTCGGCGTCCTGGTGAAAAAAGTCGAGGCTGATTCGCCCGCCGCCCTGCGGGACCTGATGGATCGATTCAAGGACCGGATCGCATCCGGCGTCGTGGTCCTGGGAAGCACCAGCAACGCCAAGGTGATGCTGATTGCCGGCGTGACCCAAAACCTCACCGCGCGATTCCATGCCGGCAACATCATCAAACAGGTGGCCGCGTTGGTCGGCGGCAGCGGCGGCGGACGCGCCGACATGGCCCAGGCGGGCGGCTCGCAGCCCGAAAACCTGGATGCGGCGCTGGCCAGGGCGCTGGAGATCATCCGCAACGGGTGAGGTCTTCCGGCGAGGCCCCCTTGAGCACGTCGATCATGGTAAAGACCCGACCGCGCGCTCCGGCGGCGATCATGCAGTGCAGATAGGCGAGCGCATCCAGGGTGCCCAGGCCGTAAATCTCCCGGCCGTTCACGTTGTGGGTGAACTCGAACCGGGTCGTGCCGTCCGCCGAAATCAGCGTATAGGTGTGCCAGGCATGGCCGCCCAAGTGCTCCTCTGGGATGCCCCATTCGGTTTTCTGGGCCTGAGGGTCTCGCTCCATGCGGATCTGATCGGCGCTGAAGGAAACCCCCAGCCGGTTGAAATAGCCCACCATGGCCCGGGCGGTGCCGCTGGTGTCGGCCTTGCCGTGCTGGTGGCTTTCGCGGATATCCAGGCGATAGCCCTTGAACAGGCCGGGAAAGGTCTGGGCCGCGAACTCCATCATGGCCTGGAAGCCGACGATCTGCTTGGCCATGTTGGGTGCGATCACGGCGGCGATGTCGGAGCGGCGCACGGTTTCTTCCAGCTTCTGGCGGTCGCCGCCGGTGGTGCCCATCACGAACGGCAGGCGCTGGCGGCAGTAGAATTCGGCATTGGCGTTGACGGCGGTGGGATGGGTGTAGTCGACGCTCAAAAACGAACCGTGCAGTTGCCGCAGCTCCGGCAGAGCCGCTTCGCGCCCATCGGGCTTGAGGAGACGGATGACCTCGCCACCTTCCGCGCCCACCTCCGTTTCCTGAATCTCCGGTCCGGTGAACGAGCAAGGGATCAGCCTGAAGCGCGGATCGGACCGCACGTGCCGCGCGACGACGCCGGCGACGTTGCCCGGCAGGCCGTTGACCATGACGGCGATGGATGACATGGGACATCCTCCTTCGTATCCATCCATAAACGGCGTCTTTCGGCTCATGCCGGCGTTCTCGCTCTTCGCAATCCTCGGCGTAGGCTTACTACGCCTGCGGTTGCGAGATCGCTGCGGCCTTGGCCTGAACCGAAATCCACCATTTCTGGATGGACACTCCTTAAGTGGTTAGTTAGCGCTCATACCAGGGGCAACCTAATTTCTCTATGGCAAGCTCGGTCCAGCGTTGCAGCTTTGGAAAACCCGGCGGTTGAAAGCTCCGCAAGCGAGCTTCGAGGCTGTGCAGGGCTGTGGGAATGTAGTGGGCGAACTGCGGTTTGCCTTTGACCATCGAAAGAAAGCCGAACGCCCCCAGAACCTGCAGGTTGCGCGCCAGCGCGCAGTGGGCGAAGATCCGTCGAAAGCGGCGGGGATCGATCGGTCGCCGCCGGGAGAGTCCCTGCATGGCGTAGTCCAGCAGCTCCTCTTGTTCCTCTATCGCCAACCCCACGTAAGGA
>JALOPB010000031.1 GCA_025454115.1 Desulfobacterales bacterium
TTCAGAAATCGTTGTTTGCTGATTTGTTGGATGAAAACACTACCGGACCTTTCTTCTGCATATTAGGAAAATATAGCCAGCATATGATAATCACGGCTTCCAGTTCTTTTTTGCGCACACTCCCAAAATGCCAAAGCGTTTGAGTTCGAGGGTGCAACGCAGATCGAGCTTCGCCCTTGCGAATTCCTCTCGCAGCTGGGAGCCGGTGAAGCGGTCGTGTTCCGGGTGCTTAGCCAGCCGGCGGGTGATGCAATTCTGATAGAGCGAAGGGTAGTACTCCTCGAAGTAATAGAGTCCCTCCGGCTTCAGAACTCGATGGATTTCGGCCAGGCCGTCGCGCCACGCGGGCACGTGGTGGAGGAAGCCGAAGCCGAAAACGGCATGTGCCGTTTCGCTGCGGAAGGGCAGTCGAGCGGCGTCGCCGACGCAGAACCGGGGCGGTGGTGATGCTCCATGGGAAAGCCGAATCCGGGCCAGCCTCACCATGCGCGGATCAATATCGGTCAAGACGAGTCGCCGTGGTTTGAACTGTCGCGCGAGCATCCGTGCGCCGGCGCCGGCACCGCAGCCGATCTCGAGGATATCCGCTCCCGGACCAAGTGGCATCACTGCCCGAAACCACCGGATTACGAGCGCCTGCATGGCTTGACGCAGAGGGCTGTTCACGAACCAGCGCTCGATCGGACCGAGTTTCATCCGCCCCATCCCGTGCACTATCTCACACCCGACGGGCCGGAGTGCCCTCGCCCGACGGCGTGTTGGTACAGGTGCGTGCCGGTTAAATAGATAGCACTTACTTCAGCGCCAGGTGGGCCACGGCAATGCCGTTGGTGAAGCTGCGGTAATCCACCCGGCTGAATCCGACCTGCCGCAGCATGTCCGCCAGTTCGTGCGGCAGCGGGAACATGCGGATGGATTCCGGCAGGTGAGTATAGGCCTTGCGGGAGCCGGCGATCAACTCTCCCAAAAACGGCATGATGTAGAACGAATAGAGGTCATATAGCGCGCGAAAGACCGGCCAGACCGGCCGGGAGAACTCCAGGCACATGAGCCGGCCGCCGGGCTTGAGCACGCGGTGCATTTCGGCGAACCCCTGCCGCATGCGGACGACATTGCGGATGCCGAAGCCCACCATGGCGGCGTCGAAACTGCAGTCGGGGAAGGAGATCACCTCGGCGTCGCCCTGCACATGCCGGATGGGGGCGCTCCGCGCCAGGCTCCGAGCCTTGTGAATCCCGGCCTCGATCATGGCACGGTTGATATCGTAGATGACGACCTGCCCGCGAGGTCCGAGCCGGCGGGCGGCCAGGATCGCCAGATCGCCGGTTCCCCCGCATACGTCCAGCACGCGCTCACCTCCCTGAAGGCCCAGCATGCGCACGCTGGCCCGCTTCCAGGCGTGGTGGATCCCGAAGCTCAGCAGCGTGTTCATGAAGTCGTAGACGGCGGCCACCGAGTCGAAGTGCTTGACCACCCGTGCGGCCTTTTCGCGGGCCTGAACACGCTCGAATCCGAAGAAGGCTTCATCGCCGGCCACCGGGTCCAGGCCTGCCGGATCGATCTGGCGCCGCCGCTGGCTATCGTTGAGCCACGTCTTCCTGCTCAGGGGCATGGGTACTTCCTATCCGGTCCCATCCGATGCACGACGCATGGCGCGCTCAGGCCGCGGATGCCGGCTCCGAGCGGGTGGAGAGCGCATCGGTCACCTGGGCCATAAGCTGCTTCAGTTCATCGCCTTCGATGGTTTCTTTCTCCAGAAGCACGGCGACCGATTTTTCCAGAATGTCACGCCGGCCGCTGAGAAGGCTCAGGGCGCGCTCGTACTGGGCGCCGATGATTTCCTTGATCTCCTGATCGATCTCCTCGGCCGTGGCCTCGCTGTACTCCCCAGGTCCTTCCGGAATCGGGGTGAGAAATTGGGCGCGACGCTGGGAGGCGAAGAAAACCTGCCCGACTTTGCTCATGCCGTATTCCTTGACCATGCTGCGGGCGATGTCGGTTGCTCGGGACAGATCGTTGTGCGCGCCGGTGGAGATGTCCCCGGAGACGATCTCCTCGGCAGCGCGGCCCCCGAGCAGCGTGGCGATTTTGTTCTCCAATTCGGTCTTGCTCATGAGAAAGCGGTCCTCGGTGGGCACCTGCATGGTGTAGCCCAAGGCCGCGATGCCGCGCGGGATGACGGTGATTTTCTGGACCGGATCGGTGCCCGGAAGCGACATCGCCACGATGGCGTGTCCGAGCTCGTGGTAGGCCACGATCTTCTTCTCCTTGGGGTTGATGACGCGGTTCTTCTTCTCCAGCCCCGCCACCACCCGTTCGACGGCTTCCTGAAACTCGGACATGCCGGCCTGCTCTTTGTCGCGTCGCACCGCCAGCAGCGCGGCTTCATTTACGATGTTGGCCAGGTCCGCGCCGACCATGCCCGGCGTCATGTTGGCCAGCTTTTCAATGTCGAGGTTCTCGTCATATTGGATTTTCTTGAGGTGCACCTTCAGGATGGCTTCGCGGCCCCTGCGATCGGGGCGGTCCACCAGCACCTGCCGGTCGAAGCGTCCCGGTCGCAGCAGGGCCGGGTCAAGGATTTCCGGCCGATTGGTGGCCGCCAGCAGGATAACGCCCACCTGGGGGTCGAATCCGTCCATTTCCACCAGTAACTGATTGAGCGTCTGCTCGCGTTCGTCGTGTCCGCCCATTCCCCCGATGCCCCGCGCCTTGCCGAGGGCGTCCAGCTCGTCGATGAAGATGATGCAGGGCGCCTTGGCCTTGGCCTGGGTGAACAGATCCCGCACCCGTGCGGCGCCCAAGCCGACGAACATTTCGACGAACTCCGAACCGCTCATGCTGAAGAAGGGCACCCCGCTCTCACCGGCCACGGCCTTGGCGAGCAGGGTCTTGCCGGTGCCCGGCGGCCCGACGAGCAGAACCCCGCGCGGCATCTTGCCGCCGACCCGGGTGAAGCGCTCCGGCTGCTTGAGGAACTCGATCACCTCTTGGAGCTCCTGCTTGGACTCGTCGACGCCGGCGACATCCTCGAAGCGCACGCCCACCTCATCTTCCATGTAGATCTTGGCCTTGTTCTTGCCCAGCGACATGAACCCCGGCTGCTGGCCCTGCATGCGCTTCATCAGGAAGAACCAGATCCCAACAAAGAGAACAATCGGAAAGATCCATGAGAACAAGTCCCGCAGGAAGGTGGATTCGATTTCGCCCTTGAACTGAACATTGTGGCCGGACAGGAGGTTGGATAGCTCCGGGTCCACCCGGATGGTTCGAAACGGCTGCCCCGCTTCGCTGGCTTCTCCGGGAGCCCGGATACGGCCTTGAATGATGTTCGAGGTGATGGCCACTTCGGTTACCCGGTCTTCGTTAAGCGCTTTTAAAAACTCGCTGTAAGGGATGGTCTTGATGGAAAACGCCGAAAAAATCGCGTTTTGAATGATCAACACCACCCAGACGCCCAGCAGGACATACCACATGGAGAACTTATGGTGTTTTTCCATCGATCCTCCTCTTCGCCCCTTTCCGAATCGCAGACGCGCGCAAAATTTGATTTTTAATTCTTACGTTACACCGCCAAAATAATCAAACGAAAACCAATCGTACCGATCGCGGCCCGGTCGTATCCACTCCGCCAAAAACGTCGGAATTTCCACTTAAGTTCCTTCACGAAGTTGCGATATCTTTAGTATCGGTCGAGATAGAATCGAGCGGTTTCCGCGAGAATGGCGGAAAAGGGGAGGCTGACATGGTCAACGGGGAGCGGATCAATTTCTGCCGGCCCGAGCAGATGTCCATCTGCACGGCCGCAACTCAAAAGGAACAGCCCGGCTGCAGTTTCTATGAAAAGGCGCGTCGTGCCGACCGCTGCATGTACTTCATCTTTGACGAATATTGCGACTGCCTGCAGGCGCAGCTCAACGCGGCCGTGGGCTCGTGACGCCGCTGGCGATTTGAGCGCGCCGGCGCCGTCCTTTCACGCCGCGAATTTTCGAGCCAGGTCGTTGTCGATCACGTAGATGCAGACTTCCTTGGCACCCTTCTCGCTGTAACGGTATTTCTTGCCCAGGTTGGTTAGCAGATAGGCGACATCCTCCCGGATCTTGTTGTCGTAGGTCTTGAACGCCTCCTCGTTGAAATCCTTGATGCCGCGACGGAAATTCTCATTTTCAAGCAGCGGATCCAGTACCTTCTCCTTAAGGTTGTGCACATAACGGTCGTGCAGGTCCAGAAAAAGACGGGTGCGTTGAATCGGTACTCGTTCCACCAGGATTTCCTGGGTGAGGGTGCGACGGGTGTACTCGCGCTGGGTCTCCTTGCGGAATTCGAGGCGCTGGAAGCGCGTGGCAGCGGAGCCGATCAGGCGGTATTCGATTCCGCTCAGGAACTCCTCGGTGATCTCCAGCCGCTCGCCGGTGTAGGTGCAGGTCACCGATACGCCGGGCTCGAAGTTGATGCCGAACAGGTAGTTCTGGATTTCCCGCGCGATCTGCTCTTCGTTGTAGTAGTAGAGCGATTCCTTGACCTCCTGCAGAACCGTGTAGTCGTACATTCGAAGCAGAGAATCCAGGAAGCCTTGAGGAATAAGGTCGCGCACCTCTTTGTGGACTTTGCTAAAGAATTTGCATAGATCCGACATGTTGATCAGTTTCTCGTCCTTGGCATACGTGGAGAAAAATTCGTTAAAAATTTTAATCGAGTCTCTTCCGGATATGCCGAAGTCTCCCTCGGTTTCCGAGTCGGTGATGATCCGGCGCCGGCGCTTGGCGGTTAGTCGCTTGCGGTCTTCGTCCGACAGCCATTTAGGGATGTAGCCCGTATAGATTTCCATCTTGAGCAGCTGCAGATTTTCGTCGCAATAAAGCCGGTATTTCTGCGGGTCGTTGATCCATTCGAGCATGATCTCGGACCGCCGCTTCAGCCGCGATGAAAGGATCACCCGAGCGAAGTTGTGCAGCACCCGCGGCAGAAAGCTTTCGTCGATGTGTCGGCCGAAAATGTTGCGGTAGATCTCCACTTCGGTGTTGAGATCCATGACATAGGGGATGTTGATGTACTCCACCCGGTCCAGGAAGCTCTGAAACCCCTCGATGTTCTTCTGATCTTCCGGGTTCATGACGGCCAGCAACAGAGAATTGACGTTTTCCTCGATGTCTTCGACCTTGTGGAGTCCTTCACTGATGATGTTGTGAAGCTCGATCAGCCGTTCGGCGTTGTGCGATTTGACATCCATCAAGGCGTAGATGCCGTTGTTGGTCCGGGCGTAATGCGAGAAGAAGTATTTGACTGCGTGGCTGTCGTTCAGAATCCGGTTGATCTGTTTCTGGATGAGCGGGTTGCTGATCACCGGCTGGCGCAGCGGGCGGTCGCCGGGGCTGAAGACGCTGATGCCCTCGCCCAGCCGGCGGTTAAAGCGGTAGGGGCGGGCATACAGGCATTCGAAAACCCGGTAAGGGCTTTTCAGGCGATAAAGCAGCGCGTCATAGAGCGAACTGCAAACAGTGCAGGGATGGTCTTTGAAAACCCATTCGTATTCCTTTTCGGTGGCCAGCTGGTATTTGAACTGGTCGTTCTTGAACAGGTCGTCGAAGAAACCGCGGCGAAAGGCCTTGGGAATCATCAGGATGGGGTTGTCGTGACTGGGGCAGGGGATCTCAACGGTTTGACCGTCGACATAAGCGGCGTCCAGCAGGCCGTCGCCGCTGCGGTCCAATTCGTCGCAGACAGGAGCCGATTCGGCTTCGTTGCGATGAACGGTCTCGAGCAGGTGCGCCAGCCGCTCGATCACCGGATGCTCGTCGTCGGTTGCCATCGCGCAAAACTTGCGGCGGTCGAACCGCCAAACGACTTCGTAGCGCCGTCCGGCCTCGGTGCCGGTGTAACGTTCAAATTTTCTCAGCAGATTATTCAAAAATGTGCTTTTACCGCAGCCGGGAGGGCCGCGAAAGATGTAGATCTTGTTCTGCTGAGCGCCGCGCTTCATGGTGTCCACCAGGCTGACCAGCCGGTTGGCAAACAGCCGGTCGGCGAAAAACGGGTGATCCACGTCTTCGACAAACAATCGGTTGCAGTCATAGCTGACATAATGAATCGACTCGGGGTCATCCGGGTATTCGTCGACCCCCTCGCCGATATACGCGGCCACCATGTCGTGGAACACCTGAAAGATGTTGCGCATGACGGTCGAGGGGCTGGCGACCAGCTGCTTCAAAAACTCCTCGAAGGGGACGGGCAGGCGCGCTTCCAGCGTGCCGACCGCCTGGTTTAAACCGCGCAGGGCCGCCTCGACGGGGTCGGTTTGCGGCGCCGATTCGTTTGGTTGGTCGTTGCGGTTGTCCATGGTGGTCAGAGTACTTCGCGAGTGAGTTTGCGGTCCTGCATGGTATAGAGCACGCGTTTCCATTGCATTTCCCGCTGCTCGCGCTCTTCGCTGAGCGACATCTGCATGCCCGGAAGCGCGGCAGGTCGCGACGTCGGTTCGCCGTGCACGACCTCGCTGGTTTCGAGCTGCACGGGCTTGCCCCATAGGTATTCGATGCCCAACAGCGTATTGGCGATGAATTCCCGCACCAGCGGTTTGCCTTCGAAGCGGTGAACCAGGCAGAGCGCGCCGTTGCCGGTCCGGGGCCGGTCGACCTCGATGCAGGGCGGATGATAGAGGCTGTTCAAAAGCATGGCGCGGTAGCTTCCGGCCGAGCGGCTTTTGACATAAATCTCCCAGACCCCTTTGGATTGGTTTAGTCGCCGGCCGGCGACAAACAGGCGAAAGCGGCTGACGAAGTCCTGATCGACGAACGAATTGATGAACAGAAAGTCGTTCAGGTTTTCACGGATCTTGAACAGGAGCTCCCGGCCGCCGCCGGTATCCTGGTCATAATGCTCGCGCTCCCACAAATCGGTCAATTTGCGGAACTCCATGGTGTGCCGGCCCGCGTCGCCCATATCCGCAATGTACTGAAACAGCCGCATCCCCAGCGCATAGGGATTCAGGCCGACCCGGGGCATGGCGGTGACCCCGGCATGCGTGCGCGCAAAATCGACCTCATGACCGCTTATCCGGTCGTCTTGCAAAAAGAGGCGTTCGTGCCAGTAACTGGCCCAGCCTTCGTTCATGATCTTGGTGCGGATCTGAGGCTGGAAAAACAGCGAGGTTTTGCGCACGACTTCGACGACCGGCTTCATCCACCGGTTGCGCTCCTTGTTCAAAAACTCGGACTGCGTGAGGATGAACTGCATCAGGTCCTGCCGGCCGAGCGGTTTCGCTTCGAGGCTTTTTTTATAGTTCGAATCGAACTCCGGGTATTTCCGCAGCACCTCCGCGAAAAAAGCTTGCTCCCCCATCTCCGGCGACTCCCGCAGGCAGGCGTTGTAGCGTTCGATTTCCTTGATGTATTTGTTGGGTTTCAGCGCACGCACGCTTTGCAGGAAATGGTCGAAATAATAGTCCAGCATGCGTGAGCCGGGCGTTGACGGCGTGCGGTTCAGGCGGCCCAGCTCGGCATGAAACCCGACCAAATTGTCGATGCCGCGCGCGAATTCGATGACATAGTCGACCCAGCGGCCCTTCTCGGACCGCAGCTGGGCGATCATGCGCTTGTCCGAGAGAGCCTGGCCGGTGAAGTCATAATCCCAGGTATGGCGGAAATAGAGGTTGTTTTGGAAAAAGTCGATGTGGGCCAGGACGTGATAGAAGATCATCACGTTCATCCAGTCCGGATTGTTGTCGTTGTAATAGGAAATGGCCGGCCGCGTGTTGATGACCGTTTCATACGGATTGCTGGGGTAGAGTTCGTAGCGTCCCTTTTCTTTGAGCACCTCCACATCGTGGACCCAGTAGTCATAGAGAGTGGGGATCATCAACTTCGGGGTGAGCTCCAGGAGGTCCCGGTTCGTTACCAGGTACTCCAGCGTTTCCTCGTCGAAACGCAGGCCGGCGTCGAGGGCGCGCTGCTTGCAGCCCTCCATGATCCGTTTGGTGTGCTGGTTGATCAGTTCCATAGTTCTCGTGGACGGCTTCGGATAAAGCCCGATCTTCAAATGAGGACCGGCTTCCCGGTCCTCATTCGGCGATCAGCGTCTTGATGCCCTCGATCAGTCGCGGCTCGTCGGCGTCCTCGCGCAGGACGTCCATGCGCAACAGCTTCGGCCGGTCTTCCAGCAGGCCGGAGCTGCGGATGTATTTCTCGACTTCGGTGCGCTGTCCTTCCTCATGCGCATGCTGGGCGATGGTTATCCCCACGCGACTGGCGTAGCTCAGCATCTTTTTAAGTTGCGGGATGCTCTGGGCACCCTCGTGATCCCAGTCGTCTCCGTCCGTGCCGTGAAAAATGTAAATGTTGTAGTCCCGTGTCAGGTTCTCGCGCTCGACGATGTCGTTGACCAGCTGGTAGGCGGAAGATACCTGGGTGCCGCCGGCGACCTTGGAGTTGTAATAGGTGTAGAAATCTTGAACTTCCTTGGCTTCGGTGTCGTGCAGGATGAAGCGGGTTTCGACCTGCATCGCGTACTGGTAGACCAGCCAGCTGTAGATCATCACGTGCTGGGATACCACCAGCACGGTGGCCTGCCCCTCCATGGAGCCCGAATAATCCCGCAGAAAGAAAACCAGGGCTTGAGACTCGTAATCCTTTTCCGGCGACAGCACGCGATAGACCTTATCGTCGGGTGCGACCAGGAACCGGCTCGGATCGATACGGCCGACGTCCGGGATGTTGCCCAGGTGCAGATTGGTCTCCAGTATCTTCCGCAGGGTGGCCTTTTTGTCGAGCAGCTGTCCGAACCCCCGGTGGCGGTCCGTCAAGTCATACGTGTACCGGGTCAGCGAGCGCTTCTTGCCCTTGTCTTTCAGGTTGGGAAGCTTGAACTTTTCGGTCAGGATGCGGCCGAGATCATAAGCATTGGACTCCATTTCATGGGACCCGCCCTCGCCCTGCCCCGGTCCGGTGCCGCCCGGCTGCTGCTCTTCGCGCACGGGCTGCTCGCCGATCACCTCGCCTTCCTCGCCCTCGCCGGAGCCTCCCTGAGCGGGCTCCTCCTCGCCGCGGAAGGCGGCGTCGTGCAGGAGTTTCTCTTCCACCGTGGTCGGCACGATCACCACTTTTTCCTTGCCTCGCTTGCCGGGCTTGATCAGCCGGCCGACGTTGATCTTGCGGGGAAAGCCGTCTTGTTCCCGTTGCCGGTCCCGCTCCAGCAGCTCGTCAATGGAGCGGATACTGGCGCTCGCTGGGCCCTGCATGGCCGTCAGGTTCTGCAGGACATCCAGGTCGTGGTAGCCGTAGACACCTCGCGCACGGACCGCTACGAGGTTTCCGCCGCCCGCCGGCTCATCCGCCGGCAGATCGTGAGCGCCGCCGGCCGCCAGCTCGCGCCGGATCTTCGCCTCTTGCGCAGGATGGAGCCCCGCCGCCTTCAGGCGCGCATATAGTTTTTTATCTTCGCCGAGAGGCATGACGGATTCATTCCTCGATCATCGCGGCAAGATGCCGCTCCCACAAGGTTCGCGACGGCCCTGAAACTCGGTTGACGGCCGCGCCCAAAGCGCCGAGTTCAAGGCGCGCGAATCCCGCGGCGCGAGGCGCTCCGGGCGTACGCCGCGGCGGCAGCGGGATGAAGCGCAACGCTGAAATCGGACTTTCCGCGCAGCCGTCACTTTTCGTCCTCCTGGGTGCAGAAGTACTCGATGGTCTTCTGGGCGCAGGTGCGGCAGTATCCGAGCTTGTTCAGCATGGTGTCGAGCATGCGGTCGTAGAGCTTCTGGTTCTCTTCGTTGGTTCGGTTGGCCAGCGCACCGATCAGGCTGCCGGCGCCGGCGATATCGGATTTCAAACGGACGTCGGTGACGGCTTTGACCAGCTCCAGGTTGTCCATGAAGTCGTAGTTGGGGTCGATCGAGATCTTTTGGCCGTAAATCTTGCGGATCGAGGTGCGGAAGGATTCCCGCTGTTCCTCGGTTTTCAGGCCGAGGCGCTCTTCGACGCTATTGACGTAACGCTCGTCAATCTTGAGCGCCTTGAGTTCACCGGTCTGGGGGTCCTTGTATTTCCACATCTTGTCCGGCCCCAAATTTTCCGCGTCGATGCCGATGATCATATTGACATAGTTCATGACATCTTTGCGGATGGCCATGGGCTCGTCCATGTAGGCGTTGAACATCTCGGTCATGATCCGCTCGCGGTAGAGGCCTCGGGCGGTTTTGATGTCCTCCAGGTATTTAGCGCGGTCGTTGGCCTCGGTGACGTAGTCCAGAACGATGCGATCCAGGGCCTTGAACACGTCGCAGGCAAACATGCACTGGCCCTCGTTGGTTTCCGAGCTTTCGATCAGCAGCTGGATGGCGCGGCCGAGGTTGCGCTGGCCGAGGCCCTTCTGGCCGAAGCGGTTGATGATTTCCGGGTCCTGATTGAGAGTATCGATGACTTCCGCGAGGGTCTTGATGCTCTTTTCGCCGGCCACCTCTCCGGCGGCGAGTTTCATGGTTTCAACCGGCGTCAGCTTTTCCGAGCGGGGCAGTCGGCTGAGGACCGCGCCCACCGATGCGGCGTAATTGAGGTTCGGGTCCTGGTGCAGACGCTCCTTGGTGAGGGTCGTGCGGGTCTCGCTGCCGATGGTATAGGCGGTCAGATCTTTTTGGAGCTTGTAGTTGGTGTTGTGCGAGACATAGCACAGCCGGCAGCGGTCTACGATGGGCGCTTCCTCACGCTCCGACAGGAACCGATGAAACTCCATGTTGTTGCTGGTCGCCACGATCAGGGTGTCGATCGGCCATTTGTAGCCGTCGATTTCAATGCTGCGGTTCTGGATGACGCCCAGGTAAACTTGGACCAGATCCTTTTTGTTCTTGAAGATCTCATCGCTGAAATGGATCCCGCCGCCGGCCACCCGAGCCAGCGCGCCGCGCCGCAGATCGAACCGATAGGGGTTGTTCGTATCGGTGATGTGCAGCAGCCTCTGAATGGACTCTTCGCCCAGTAGGTCCACGGCGGAAGACGTGATCTTGTCTTTCGCCGGATATTTTCCGGTAACGGTTCCCAGGCTTTCGGTGAGCGGTACGGGGATGACCTGCACGAACGCCAGCATCTGGTCCAGCTCGTCGCTGCAGTGGGAGCGGATATCGTTCCAGATGTAGCCGCTGCAGGCTCCCAACGGCCGGTAGTCGTTGTAAAGGACGTCGATCTCGTCGTCGGAAAAGCCGATTTCTTTCGACAGGAAGGTCTTGTTGTCATCGGTGAAATCAAACAGGTTCATGGCCAGGATCATGGGGTCTTCATAGGTTTGCGATTCGACGGAGCTGATTCTGCCGTAGGTGCCCAGGCGGTCGAGGTTCTGGAATTTAAACGTATACTTCCGGTTTTCGTCGTGCGAGAGAAAGCTGCGATAGCGACCGGCCAGGAATTCCACGAAGAACGTCTTCCCGTTTCCCGGCTCTCCGACCAGAACAAACGCCATCTCCTTGGAAGACCCGCCCTCGGCGGCATCCTTCACGTAGGACACGAAGCTGTTGATCTCATCGTACATGCCGATGACATGCTTGGGCCCGCTGCGGAACACCTTGAAATCGTAAGTCGTCTTTCCGTTCACCGTGGTCTTTTCGATCCCGCCTTCGAAGATCATTCGGGAAACTCCCTTGAAGGCGTTTTCAAATCGGCATTGTCCCTTTTTGACCGCTTTGAGGTGCTGGATCAGCGAGTGAATGCTGGTGGCCATGGGTGATTACCTCCCTGTGATGAATCGGTTCGGGTATCGGCCGCGGTCGGTCCCTGATGCAGTCGTTATGGGTAGTAGCTTATGCAAGCAGAGCTAATCCGACCGGGCTGATTATCGGCGCATGCCAAGGCAGCGGGAAAGGGAGCGGGAGCGCAGCATTCTGACGGAGGCGAATCAACCGGGCGTGCCCGGAAAGGCCTCTATGCGCCGGGAGGCCTTTTTGAACCGGCGATCCAGATGCTCAAATCAGATATTGATGCCGGCTCTATCAATTAGTATGCTCCCTAAATGCCTCAAGATCAATACCCTTTCAACGGAACGAACAAGCGAGGTGCTTATGGATTTGGAGAAAGACTGGATTGCCAATGCATACGAGGGCATGTCCCGGCGCCAGTTTCTGGCGCAGATGTCCGCGGCCGGGGTGGCCGTTGCGGGGTTCGCGATCGCCTCGAAGGCGGTGGCGGGTGAAATCATCAAGACGTCTGCGGACGGCCTGAAGGTCGCCGACGGCCAGGTGAACTCCGGCGGTTTCCGGCTGCCGGTCTTCCAGGCGCGGCCGGCCGGGGCCGGGGAATATCCGGTGGTGATCGTCCTCCCCGAAATCTGGGGGATGCACGAGTACATCAAGGACGTGGTGCGCCGCTTCGCCCGGCGCGGCTTTCTATCCATCACCTTCGAGCCTTACGCCCGCACCGGCGGCGTACTGCATATCGAAGACTTCCAGGCCCTGCTGAAGGTGGTCAATGCCGTCCCGGACGCCCAGGTCATGGCCGATCTCGACGCCATCGTCGCTTACGTGAAAAAGCTTCCGGACGCGCGGGCCGACCGCATCGGCGTGACGGGATTCTGCCGCGGCGGACTTTACACCTTTCTTTTTGCAGCCCAGAGCCCCGACGTAAAAGCGGCCGTGCCCTGGTACGGCCAGATCAAGCCCGCGAAGACGGCCGGAGTCCGCACGGCGGGGCCCCTGGACGTGGCGGCGCAGATCCATGCCCCCCTTCTCGGTCTCTACGGCGAGGCCGACCAGGGCATCCCGGTGGCCGACGTCAAGGAGATGGAGTCCGCTCTCAGAGCGGCCGGCAAGACCGCCGAGTTCGTGATTTACCCGGATGCGCCGCATGCCTTCCACGCGGACTACCGGCCCAGCTACCGCGAAAATGCAGCCAAAGATGCCTGGGCGCGATGCCTGGCATGGTTCAACGAATATCTGAAACGCTGACGGCTCCGCCAGTGGAGTGTTTCCGGACCAGCAGGTAGGTGTTGCCGATGACGCTCAGACTGCTCAGGAGCATGGCGCAGACGGCGACCAGAGGGGAAAGCAGGCCGCTCATGGCGACGGGGATGCTGACGGCGTTATAGAGGAAGGTCAGGAGGAGGTTCTGACGGATCTTGCGGTTGACGGCGCAGGTGAAATCCAGGAATTCGGTGATCTGGGAGGGCTCGGCGCGCATCAGGGTTGCGTCGGCGACTTCCTTTCCCAGGTTTCCGCCGGCGAAGACCGCCAACGACAGATCGGCCTGAGCCAGCGCCGGAGCGTCGTTGATGCCGTCACCGACCATGAGCACCTTTTTTCGCTGGTTCTGGAGATGGGATACAAATGCAGCTTTCTCCGCCGGCAGCTGGCTGCCCAGAGCCTCTGTGATGCCCAGCTGGCGGCCGATGGCCCGGGTGGTCTCCACCCCATCGCCGGATACCAGAATCAGTCGCAGTCCCCGGCGTTGCAGCTTCGTCACCGCCGGTTCAATGCCTTCGCGCAACTCATCGCCGAAGACCAGTACCGCCGCCGGCCGGCCGCCGACCGATAGATAGACGAAGGAGCTGCCGGTCGCGTGGCGGCGGAGCGGGTCGAGCCGCATTTCCTGGCCTGCCAATTCCTCCGCGAGAAACTCGGCCGCGCCAATTTTGACCTCGAGACCTTCCCACAGGCCACTGATCCCGTGACCCTCATCCTGCACCACGGCCACGCGCTCCGGCCGGATGTGACGTTCCCGGGTTTCGCGCAGCAGCTCCAGGGCGATGGGGTGCGAGGCCCCTTGTTCGAGGCCGGCGGCCAGGGCCAAAATCTTATCGCGGGTGAAGTTGCCGAACGGGACGATATGCGTAAGATGCCATTCGCCGCGGGTGACGGTGCCGGTTTTATCGAGGACGAGAGTGTCGATGGTCTCGGCTCGTTCGAAAGCGGAAAAACTGCGGATCAGGATGCCTTGACGGGCCGCCAGGGCTACGCCGGCCACGCGGGCGAGCGGAATGGCGATGCCCAGGGCGCACGGGCAGGCGATCACGGTGACGGTTACGGCTCGGAGCATGGCTGCACCGGCAGCCTGGCCTTGCAACCAGATGAATATCCCGGTGGCCACCGCCAGAACCAGAATGACCGGCACGAATCCTTGCAGGATTTTTCCAGTCCGGTCCCCACCGGGGGTTTTAAGCGCGAGGGTGTTTTGAACAACGGCAATCATCTGCCCGAGGGTCGATTCGGCTCCGACCCGGTTCGCGCAGATCGTAACGCTGCCGTGATGCATCCGGCTGCCGCTGCGGATGGGGTCTCCGGGCTTTTTTAGAACGGGCCGCGGCTCGCCGGTGATGGAGGACTCGTCGCTGGTTCCTCCGCCGGAGACGACGATGCCGTCGGCAGCGACAACCTCGTTTTCCGCGACACGGAAGAGGTCGCCCGCCGCCAGCCGCTCGGCGGCGACAAAGCGGCCTTCGGGGAAGGCTTCCTCGACGATTCGGACTTTGGTCGGCATCAGCGATAGCAGGCCTTGCAGCCCCTCCAGAACCTCGTCTTTCGCGCGTCGCTCCAGGATTTTCCCCAGAAGAACCAGTGTGACCAGCATGCAGGCCGTGTCGTAATAGAGGTGGATGCTCCCGGTCAGCAGGTTAAAGGTACTGAATCCGAAAGCGCTCAGGGCGCCCACCGTGATCAGGGCGTCCATGCTGAAGGCGGTCTGCCGGAGGCCCTGCCAGGCCCGGCGGAAGAAGGGTATCCCGCCGTAGCCCATCACCGCGGCGGCCATCACCGCCATGGGCCAGGAGATGCTGGCCACGGATTCGGCGGGGAGATCCGTGAAAAACCCGAAGTATAGCGCGGAGGAAAGCATCATGACGTTCATGGTGAGGAACGTCGCGATTCCGAAGCGAGCCCACTCCCGGCGCCTAAGGCCCTGGTCGCGCCGATCGCCGGACGGCGTCACCGTGTAGCCGAAATTCTCGACGACGGATCGGATCCGGCCAGGGTCGGTGGCGACCGGGTCGTACTTCACCCGCAGCTGGTCGGTGACGAAGCCGCAGGTCGCGGACAGGATCCCGGGGGTCCGGGAAAGAGCGGTTTCAATCAGCCAGGCGCAGGCCGGGCACCACATATTTTCAACTCGCAGCGTCAGGCTGAGACCTTCGGCCTCGGGAGCCGACGGTTCAACAGCGGCGGCGGATGCGGGGGAGGTCAGGGGAGAGGCGCCCGCAGGGCTTGGGATGATGCCGCTCTTCTGGCATTGGCGGTAAAGCTCGCTGCGGCGAAAAGCATCCGGGTCGGCTGAGCCCGAGGCCTGCAGCAGGATGTTGAAGACCTGGCGGCAACCGGCACAGCAGAACCGATACGTACGGCCTGCGAACTCGGCTTCGATTCGCTCGCTGCGCAGAACCAGCCCGCAAAGATCGCAGACCGCGAGGGCCGCCGCGCGGTTTTCGGAAGTCGGTTTGGTTTTCGGCATGAGGAACGGTTAGCTCAGTTGCGCACTCCCATCGACTTGACGAAGGCGACCACGCTCCAGCGGTCGTCGATCGTGATGGTGGTCTCCAGCGGCGGCTGGCGTCCGTTGGGGATGCCGTAACTGACGCTCTTGAAAAGCTCACCGGCTGGCCTGGATTGGACTTCGGGAGAGCGAAAATCGGTCGGCAGCGGTGCGAAGCTCTGCCCGACGGTACCCTTGCCGTCGTAATTCAGGCCATGGCACTGTGCGCAAAAGGTGAAGTAAACGGCTCTCCCGCGGGCGATGACCTCCGCCGCTTCCATTTTCAAAGGAGGTTTGAGCAGCGGGCCGGGGGTGGCGCGCAGGGGCGCCTCGCCGCCGGTCACGGGCACGATCCCAACTTCCATGCGGATCAAGGGCGATTCGTGCGGTTTTACAGCCGGTGTTGCGCGCATGCGGCCGTAGCGGAAGTTGTTGTC
>JALOPB010000261.1 GCA_025454115.1 Desulfobacterales bacterium
GTGGAGCTGGTCGAGTCGCTGCTGGACGCTACCACCGGCCGCACCGTCCTTTGGATCACGCATCGGTTGATCGGAATGGATCGCCTGGACGAGGTGGTTGTGATGGAAAACGGTCGCTTGATTGACCGCGGCGCGCATGCCGATCTGCACGCGCGAAACCTGCGCTATGCGTCCTGGTGCGCACGGATGCGCTGAGAATTGGGTCTCAGGGTTCGGGGTTCAGGGTTCAGGAAATTCACACGGCCTGACGCTGTCTCTTTCTCCCGAACCCTGAACCCCGAACCCTGGAGTCTTTTCTGCCTGAGCAGATAGAATGCGCGTTAGCGCCGGTCAGAATTGAATTCCTCCGAGAGAAGATAGTACGTGGCCGGTCCCTTCCCGGTTTTCTTCAGAATCCCCTTGCTCACCAAGTCCTGAAGATCGTAGATGGCCGTGCGGGTGGGCAGGTTGCCGCCGATGATCTCTTGATACTGGCTGCGGGTGATCCGACCCTGAATCCGAATCGTCGGCCAGGCCTTACGCTGGCGATGGTTTAGGTCGATGTCTGGTCCGCTGGCTTCGGCTGAGCTTCCGGCCGCCGGCAGAATGCTGCTGCCGGCATCGGCGTCCCAATCGCCGAGATCCAGCGGGATGTCTCGGGTGATGCAGTTCTGGAGCTCGCGCACGTTGCCCGGCCAGTCGTATCGCATCAGCTTGGAGAGGGCGCCCTTGCTCAATCCCATTCCGGACCGCCCGGCCAGGCGTTCCTGAAGCTTGAGGAAATGCCGGGCCAACACTGGGATGTTCTCCTTCTGCTCACGCAGCGGCAAGGTATGAATGGTGATGACCTTGAGGCGGAAATACAGATCTTCGCGAAACTGCCCCCGTTGAATCGCCTCCCTGAGGTCCACATTGCTGGCGACGATCAGGCGCACGTCCACATCGATCTCGTGGTCGCTTCCCAACGGCTTGATTTTGCGTACCGCGATCGCCCGCAGCATGGCCTGCTGCACGCGCGGGGAGGCGACCTGAATTTCGTCTAGAAACAGAGTCCCCTGGTCGGCTTCGAGAAAGGCACCCTTTCGGTCGGTTTTGGCTTCGGTGAAGGCGCCGCGCACATGTCCGAAGAGGGTGTCGAGCAGCAGGTTCTCGTCGAGGGCCCCGCAGTTGATGGAGATGAACGGCTTTTCAGAGCGGGCGCTCAAGCGGTGGACGGCCTCGGCCGCCAGCTGTTTGCCGGTACCGGTTTCGCCGACGATCAAGACGTCCACGCCGACCTGAGCGGCCTTGAGAATCTCGCTTTTCAACTTTTCGATTTTGAGGCCATGCCCGACGATGGACGGCACGGGGTCCACGGCCGGGTCGTATGCGGGATCGCTGACCACCTGGTCGAGATGGGCCTGTTCCTTTAGGCTGGCACTGCGGATGGTCTTGTCCTTCCTGCGGATTTCCTCAACCTGGCTCGTCAAAGTGGCAATCAGGGCGTTGATGGCCTTCTGGAGCACGGTGATTTCCTTACCGTGGTAAGGCAGCGCGATGGGAGTCAGGCTCGCATGCTGGGGCAGTTCGATCACGGCCTCGGCCAGTTTGAGGATCGGCCGCGTGAGGATCCCGCCCAGGATATAGATCAGAACGCCAACCACCAGGGCCGTGGCCACCGTGATGTAGAACATGGTATCGATGTGCTTGTAGCCGGCGGCCAGCGTCAGACGGCTAATGTCCAGATAGGCGACGCCGGCGATGACGCGTGGAGCGGATTCGATGGATGTCTTGAAGCGCACGGGCGCATAGGCGAGGTAATAGCTCCTTCCGTAAGCATTGGGCTGGTAGGCCGTCAGGGACACGACGTCCTGCCGTCCGTCGCGAATGTCCGCGATCATTTTCCAGTAGTCGTTGGAAGTGCTATCCGGCCGGAAGGCGAACTCCAGCCCCTGGCGGCCCATAGTCCCGGTGTACCCCGAGCGGGCCAGATGGGTGGAAAGCTCGGCCATGGGACGCTCCACGGAATCGGATTGAAAGAGAATCCATCCATCGGTGTCGAAAAGGTAGAAGTAGCGTTCCTCGGCCGTGCGCTGATACGCCCAAATTGGCGATTGGCTCGAGTTGTAAAGCGAAAGGATGTTTCTCAGGTTGCGGATGTCGATCGAAACCAGCAGGTACCCCGGCGCCTCGCCCTCGTTGCCGCAGGGGGTTGCCATCTGAATGACTTTCCGAATCAGCCTTTGATTCGGATTTTCCGGTTCAGGAAAGGCGAACTCAATTTCAATTATGGGTGAGAGCCAGGCCTGCCCTGGCATAACTTTTTTGAGTTGTTCATAGTGGGATAAAGGGTTGGGCTTGATCGAATCGGCTGGAATCTGCACGATTTGGCCGTCTTTTGCCATATAAACCAGGTGGTCAGCACTTTTTTGCGCAATGTAGGCAACCCCAAGATACTCGACGCCTCCGGAAATTTTATGTCTAGCTATGAAACGGCGCAGCGCCAACGGGGTTATATCCTCCTGCGCTAGGATGGATAGGTCCTGACGGCTGCGTTCAAGATAGGCTTCGATTTCGTTACGGACGGCAATGGTCTGGAGTCGGCTGGTGCGCTCGATGGCGTTTCCGATAGATTGCTTTGATATCAAATAGGTTATGTATCCGGTGAAAATCATTATGACGACTACCGGAGGAATGACACCAACCATCAAGCGTGTCTTGAGGCTGCTGGCCTGAAAAGCTTTCCTGAGACGCTCGAAGCTTGAATCGGGGATTTCACCTCGCAGCCAGCGCATTGCACGATCCTGTATTTTTTCGCAAAATAAAGTTGTTAGCTTGCCAGATTTATGTTCCTGCCATACCCGCAAATTAAAATCAACTGAAATCATGGATAAAAAACAATGGTCGATCTTGCCAGATAAATTGGCATACGGATTGCTCAGTCAAGATGCAAAAAAAGTTCAAGGTGCAACTGAAACCTTATGAGAGAAAAAAGGAGGATCTAAACAATGACGTTTCTGAAAAACCTGACTTTGACTGCAGTGGCTTTCTTGCTGACCGCACAGACGGCTTTAGCGGCTGGCGGCGGCGGTGAACCCATCGTTCTGGTAGCCGATTCCAGAAAACTCACGGGTATCATGGCCTGGTGGGCCAATCTCTACAACGAGAGCCATTTTTACTTCACGCTTCTGACGATCATCGTGATACCGGTGGTAGGTGTCATTTTCGGCGTGCTAGCCGACATCGTCATGCATTTCGTTGGCATCGACTTGAGCTCGCGCGACTTGGCGGAACACTGAGATGGACTTATCCGGCTATCAATTTCACTGTTAACTACAGGTAAACCGAGAAATTAGAAAGGAGAAGTGGCATGGACTGGTTGTATGTTCTCATGCCCATCGCGGGTGTGAAAATTTTCTGGCCGGGTCTCATCATCCTGGGCGTCGGCGTGGGCGTCATCGGCGGGTTTTTCGGAATGGGCGGCGCATGGATGGTGACCCCGGGGCTGAACATCCTGGGCTTCCCCATGGCCTTCGCCATCGGCACCGATATCGCACACATGGCCGGCAAATCACTGATCTCCACCATGCGCCACGGCAAGTTCGGAAACGTGGACTACAAGTTGGGCATGATCATGCTGGTTGGAACTGTGGTCGGCTTCGAGGTCGGCGCGCAGATGATCATGTGGCTGGAACGCATCGGCCTGGTTGGCCCGGTGGTGCGCTGGATGTATCTGGTGCTGCTGGCCCTCATTGCCTGGATGGTATTCGCCGATGTCGCGAAAAAGAAACGCAAGGAACGTGAAGCTATTGCCGCTGGCAAGGAAGTGGACAAGCTTGCGACCGGGATCGAGTGGCACAAGACTCTACACAAAATCAATATCCCGCCCATGATTCACTTCCCGGCGGCGCAACTCACATGTACTGCCTGGCTGCCGATTCTCGTTTCGTTCTTCACGGGATGGCTGGCCGGCATTCTGGGAATCGGCGGCGGCCTGATCCGCATGCCGGCCCTGATTTACCTGATCGGGTGCCCGACCCATGTAGCCGTCGGAACCGATCTGTTCGAAGTCATGATTTCCGGCCTCTATGGCGCCGCCTCCTACACTTTTAAAGGCCGAACCGAACTCGTGGCCGCCATCATCATGCTGGTGGGCGCGGCCATCGGGGCACAGGTCGGTTCGGTGGCCACCAAGTACATCAAGGGCTACGGCATCCGCATCGTTTTCGGCCTGGCAGTGATCGGCTGCTTCATCTCGGTATTGCTGAAGCTGATCCCCAACTACTTTCCGGACCTGTATACGATCTGCGACGTAATGGCCACGGTTCTGATTCTTGGACTGGTGGCCGCCATGTCGATCTACATCACGGTCAAGATGGTCCAGGGCGCCGCTGCGGAAGTGGCCATGAAAAAGAAAAAGGCGTAATTACCGAATGGGAAATCTACGCGTCAAGGAGGATAACATGTTGAAAAAAGGTTTCTGGCTGAACCTGCTCGTCGCTTTGCCGCTCGTTTTCCTGTTCGGTTGCGCGGAAGAAGGCAAAGTGGATCAGGGCAGGGTGGTTGCATTCGACAAAGACAAAAAGCTCGTCACCATCATCCGGGACAAGAAGATCGACACGCTCAACCCGGACTACACCTACCTGCCGCCCCTGACCTATGCGCTGCCGGAAGATCCGGGGGAAACCGGTCCACTGCCTAAAGCCGGCAGCCGCATGAAGCTGGACGCGGAGAAGAACCAGATCATCATCTTCGACGCCAAGGCCCAGAATTTCAAAGCCATCGACTTCAAGCCGATCGAAAAGAAGACCGGGGTCGAAAAAGATGACGCCCTGGTCAAAGGCAAGAAGTTCCCGGTGGTCGACAAGGACAAGAAGACGGTGACCATCTACTCGGGACGGCAGAAGATCCTCGAGACCATCAGTCTGCCGGATGAGTACCTTGCGCTCCCCGACTCCACCTGGGATGCCGGCGACGAGGTGCGCATCTACTACAAGCAGGACGGCAAGTCTTTGCGGTTCATGAACATCACCCAGACCGACATTTTTAAGAAGTAAGCCGGTTTGATGTTGCGGCCGGCAACCAACCGGCCGCAACATCAAAATGAACGATACGGAGAATTCTCATGGACCCCATCAACGAAATCAACATGGAGGGCAGCCCTCGGCACTGGATGCTGGTGATCGTAATGAACGTTCTGGTGCTGGTCGAGCTCTGCCTGTCCATGTATCTGGCAGTTTCCAGCACTGAGGATTTTACGGC
>JALOPB010000032.1 GCA_025454115.1 Desulfobacterales bacterium
TCAACGCGGGTCGAAGCCTATCGGGCTCTGACCGGCAGGAACGCCTGACTGCAAACCATCCCGACTAACTTTTTAATCATAGAAAAGCGATCCCGGGTAGTCAAGAAAACGAAATCGGTTTTCTTGAGTTATGATCGGCTAGCCGCCGAAAACATTTAGCCTTATTTTGAACCAAGTGGGGGGGGATGGAAACAAGGCGCCAGTGATCAAGCTGTTGTCGGCCTTAAATCCAGGCGGCCGGGGCTATTCCCCGGCCGCCTGATCCGCCTGCGGTTGGAAGGTCGGAATATGCGACTAATTATTTTCGATAATCCGTGCTGTGGGATGCCGGAGTTCCCGTGTCAACGGCTTCTTTGTCTGCGATTTCAAGGGATTTATCTATCGCGGCGAGCGCCTCGTCCACCTGGGCTTCGGTGATGATCAGCGGAGGGGCGATCACCAGCGAGTCGTACCACGGACTGACATACACCCCCCGCTGCATGGCATCGCCGGCAACCCGGCCGGTCATAAGCGCCTTGGTGCTGAACTTTTCAGCTTTGGTGTCGAACGGTTCCTTGGTCTTACGATTCTTGACCAGCTCCAGCCCCCAGAAGTGACCGATGCCGCGGACGTCGCCGACGCAAATGTGCCGCTCCGCCAGTTCGTAGAGTTTCTTTTTGAGGTGGGCGGCGACCCGCTGAGGCAGCCCGGAGGCGACGACTTTTTTCAGTTCGCTGATAGCGGCCGGGATCGCGGCAGCGGATAGAGGATGAAAGGCATAGGTATGGCCGTGGCAGAAGACTTCGTCCTCGAAAAACTCGGCCACCTTTGCGGAAGTGGCGGTAACGGCCACCGGCGTGTAGGCGGCGCTGGCGCCTTTAGCTGTCGTGATGAAATCCGGCGTTACGCCCCAATGCTCGATGGCAAATGCGGTTCCGGTCCTGAACCAGCCGGACATCACTTCGTCGACGATGAGCATCACCTTATGCTCATCGCAGATCTTGCGGAGCATGGGATAATACTCCGGCGGCGGGATCAAACGTCCGTTGGTGCCGACGATCGGTTCCACGATAATGGCGGCCACGTTGCCTTCTTCGCGAATCATGTAATCCAGGTAGCGCGCGCATTGCACGCGGCATCCCGGGTATTCTAAATCAAAGGGGCAGCGGTAGCAGTTGCAGTCCGGCGCAAAGCGTACGCCCTGAACGGTGAAGCGCGCCTGCTCGGCGTACCAGCGGCGGGGATCGCCGGTAAGCGAAATGCTGGCGGCGGTGGAGCCGTGATACGACTTGTAGCGGGAGATCACCTTGTAGGCCGGTGAGCAGGCCTGGCGCACCATCTTGATCGCCGCTTCATTGGCTTCGGTGCCGCTGGTGGAAAAAAAGAAGCGGGTGAGTCCCTCGGGCATGACGGTTTGCAACGCTTCGACGGCCGCCATGGTGGCTTCATTGGCAAAGCTCGGCACGATGTAAGGCAATTTTTCGGCCTGCTTGACGATGGCTTCAATGACCGCCTTATTCTTGTGCCCCAGATTGGAGCACATGAGTTGGGAGGAGAAGTCGATGTAAGCCTTGCCCTTGTCGTCATAAAAATAGACACCCTCGGCGTCGTTTACGAGCAGCGGGGACTTCCACCCCTTCTGCCGACTCCACGTGTGGAAGCTGTGGGCGGCATAATCCTGAACCCGTTGGGCTGAATCCTTCATGGTGCCTTCTCCTTATTCCCGCGCTGCCAATTTGGCCAGGCGGGCCTTGCGTGTTTTTGCGAGCGTTCGGAGGGCGCGGGCGACCTCGGTCAGAGCCTTGATCTTTTCGGCGGCCTCGGTGTAATAGCGCTCGGCGCGGGTTTCGAGGCGCCGGGCCGTCGCCAGCACTTCGGCCGCCGGCTGTACGGCCGCCCCTTCGCAGGCTTCGCAGAAGGAGGCCCGCGTGAAATCCCTGATGGGCTCCAGAATCATCTCGGTCACGTACTCCCGCCGGATGCGCTGCACGGTCTGCACGCTGCGGCCCGCCTCGGCAGCGAGCTCGGTAAATACCGCCTGGTGCGAGGCACAGGCCGGGTTGCCGGCCGCCGCCTCGTAAAACTGCCGGTCCTGGCTCTCCAGCTGCTCGGCAAAATTGAGGATGCTGCCAAAATTTTGAAGAGGCATAGTGACTCCTTTGAGGTGAAGGGTTCAAAGGTTCGAGGGGTCGAGTGAAGGAAGCAGGAGCATTGGGCCGAACAAGTTTTTGACTTGAACCCTTGGCCCCTCGACCCCTTGTACCCTTTTTTCTACAGCCAGCGCTCGATCACCACCTTGGTATCGGTAAAGAAGTTGAAAATCTCCTGGCCGTGGCCCTTGGTGTCTCCGTACATCGACTGGCCCGCTCCGCCAAACGGGAAAAACGACATCGGCGCCGCAATGCCGATATTTACCCCGATCATGCTCGGTTTGACCCGGTACTTGAATTCCCGGGCGGCGGCGCCGCTGCTGGTATAAATGCAGGCGGCATTGGCAAAGCCGCGGCTGTTGATCAGCTCGACCACCTCGTTCATATTTTTACAGCGCACCACGCTCACTACCGGTCCGAAGATCTCTTCGCGAGCGATGGTCATGTCGGGCCTTACCTGGTCGAAGATGGTGGGGCCGACGAAAAACCCGTTCGGCAGATCCGTGATCTTGGCATTGCGGCCGTCCAAAATCAACTTGGCCCCCTCGGCAATCCCTTTCTCAATGTAGCCGAGCACTCGCTGCTTGTGAGCTGCGCTGACCACCGGGCCCATGCTGGTCTTTTCGTCCAACCCATCGCCCATCTGTATCGACTTGGCGGCTTCCGTGAACTTTTCGAGCAGCGCATCGGCGACATCGCCGACCGGCGTGAGGATCGAACCGGACAAGCAGCGCTGCCCGCTGCAGCCGTAATACGAGGTGATCAGTGAGGGCATGGCTGCGTCGAGTTTGGCATCCGGCATCACCGCCACGATATTCTTGGCGCCGCCCAAGGCCTGGACGCGCTTGCCCGTTGCTCCGCAGCGCTCGTAGATGTACTTGGCCGTCGGAGATGAACCCACGAAGGAGACGCCGGCGATATCCGGGTGATCCAAGATCGCGTTGACGACCTCCTTTGATCCGTGCACCATGTTCACGACGCCTTCCGGAAATCCGACCGAATCCAGGATCTCGAAGATCTTGGTCTGCGTCATCGGCACCTGCTCGGAGGGCTTGAGGACGTAAGTGTTGCCGCTCACGATTGCATACGGCAGGAACCACCAGGGCACCATGGCCGGAAAATTGTAAGGCGCAATCGCCGCAAATACTCCCACCGGCTGCCGGTGTCCCTTGCAGTCGATGTCCTTGGCAATGTCCTCCAGCGTGTAGCCACACATCAGGGTTGTCACCCCTGTGGCGTGCTCCACGTTTTCGATCATCCGCCGCACTTCCCCCCGCGACTCGTCGATCACCTTGCCTTGCTCGCGGGTCAGCGTCTTGGCAATGTCCTCAAAATTGTTCTCAAAGGCATCCTTCAACCGGAACAAATACCGCGCCCTTGAGAGGGGCGGCGTTGCCCGCCATTCCCAGAACGCCGCCCGCGCCGCCTTCACCGCCCGGTCGACATCCCCTTTCGTCCCATAGGCCACCTGGGCGATCTTCTCCCCTCTGGCCGGGTTCCATACGTCCCCGAACACCTTCGACTCCGACTCCACCCACTCCCCATTGATGTAGTTCTTCATCACCGGCAGTGCCATATCGATTCCTCCTCTTGATTGGGTTGACAGGTTGATGCGCCATGCACGTCAATGATCCCAGAGATTAGATGAAGCGAAATTGGATGTCAAGAAATTCATCTATTTTTTAGCGAAATCGATAAATAAATTGACTTATAATGCCGAATTTAGTTATTTTAAGTGCATATTTTTGGACAATCAGCCAAATTATAAGGATGGGTACCGCCATGAAAAAAAATAACAGCGGGAACCGGCGCAAGAGCATCGACCCGACCGACTGCCGGATGATCGAACTGCTGCAGAAGGACGGGCGCATCTCTAATACCGAAATCGCCAAGACGATCGGTATATCGGAAGCCACCGTACGCAGCCGCCTGCAACGGCTCATCAGTGAAGAATACATCCAGATCGTTGCCGTCAGCAACCCCCTCAAACTGGGGTATGAAGTGGTCGGGACCATCCGGATTCATGTCGACATTAAAAAGATGGACAAGATCATCCGTGAACTTAAGGCCATCAAGGCCTTATGGCACATTGTGCAAACCACCGGCGGCACCGGGATCGACACGGAATTCGTGCTTAAAAGCCTGGATGAACTGAACCGCTTGATCTTCGATCGGATCAACCGTATCGACGGGGTGCTGCGCACCGAGACGACTCTTTTTCTCAATTATATTAAACGCGAATACGACTGGGGAACGGCGCTGGAATCATAGCGATGGAAATTGACTTTGGTTCCGGGAAATCGTAGGGTTGAGCCTTCAGGTGTGATTCCGCCGATAGAGTTTTCCGACCCATTCGGGACTTCCGCTCGACGAGGAGGCCAAGCCTTGAACCCTGCGACGTATTTCAGATCGATGCGCAAGGGGCTGGACCTGCCCCAGGCGATCGCCGAAGCCGACCGCTGCCTGCTGTGTCACGATGCGCCCTGCTCCAAGGGCTGCCCGGCGGACACCCGGCCGGCCGAATTCATCCGCAAGCTGCGCTTCCGCAACATCACCGGTGCCATCCGCACCATAAAAGAGAACAACATCCTTGGCGGTGCCTGCGGTGAGCTGTGCCCGACGCATCGGCTTTGCGAAAAGGCATGCAGCGCCCGGTTCGTCTCGCTCGCGCGTCCGGAGGGCGCCGACCGACCCATCCCGATCGGCAAAATTCAGCGCTTTCTGGTCGAGCATTCCTGGCAGATCGGCTTCAAACCCCTCCGGAAGAGTGCTGCGCGCAGCGAAGCGATCGCCGTCGTGGGCTCCGGCCCGGCCGGGCTGAGCTGTGCGGCCGAACTCGCCCAGAGCGGCTACCCGGTCACCGTCTTCGAGTCCCGGCCCGAGCCCGGCGGCGTGCTGCGCTATGGCGTCGTCTCCTACCGTTTCAGCCTGGAATTCCTGAGAAACGAACTCAAGGACATTGAAGATCTCGGAGTCGAGTTCAAATGCAGCCATGCCATCGAAGGCCCGTCCGGGGTCGAGCGCCTTCTCAAGAATGGCTTCCGCGCTGTTTTTCTGGCCCCCGGACTCTGGGCGGCGGAGACGCTTGTGCCCCAGGCCCCGCCGATCAACGGGGTTCATTCTTCAGTGGACTACCTGTCGGCGCTGCGAGACGGCCGTTTTCGCGAGATGACCGATCGGATTGCAGGCAAGACCGTAGCCGTCATCGGCGGCGGATCGGTGGCCATGGATTGCGTGGAGTCGGCCGCAAAGCTCGGTGCCGGGGATGTCTACCTTATCTATCGGCGTTCCTACGCCCAGATGCCGGCTGAGCCGGACGAGCGGGCGGAGGCTCAAGAGGCCGGCGCGCACTTTCTGCTGCTCAATCAGCCGGTAGACTACGTGACCGGTCGCGGCAGGCGTCTCAAGGGTCTGAAGCTCGTGCGCACCCGCCTGGGCGCCCCCGATGCCTCCGGTCGTCGCAGCCCCAAACCGGTCAAGGGCTCCGAGTGGGTGCTGGCCTGCGACGTGGCGATTGAGGCCATCGGCAACCGGCCGGCCTCCGAGTCGCCGGGCTGGTATCCGGGCGTCAAGCTGGACGGAAACAATCTGATCCAGGTCAATTCCCGAACCGGCCGGACGTCGGTTCGAGGCATCTTTGCCGGAGGCGACATCGTTCGCGGGCCGGCGCTGGTGGTTCAGGCGGTGGCCGACGGTAAAACAGCCGCCCGGGCCATTCGCCGATATTTGCAGGGATAGGAGGGACGCGCATGGCGGCTGACATCGATCTGTCCGTTGATTTTTGCGGTTTGCGTTTCAGTAACCCGTTTCTACTTTCCTCCTCACCGGTCTCCAACAGCGCCGAGATGGTGGAGCGCGCCTTTCAGGCCGGCTGGAGCGGGGTGGTGTTCAAGACCTTGAACTCCGACCGGCTGCCGATCACTCACCCGTCTCCGCGCATGCATTACGTAAATTACGGCGGCCGGCCGGCCATGGCCTACCAGAACGTCGAGCAGATCTCGGACCGGCCCCTGCGGCACAACCTGCTGGAGTTCCTCTACCTCAAGAAGCATTTTCCGGACCGGCCGATCGTAGCCAGCATTATGGGCTTCTTCGAAGACGAGTGGGTCTATCTGGCCAAGGCCTGCGAGGACAACGGTGTGGACATGCTGGAGCTCAACTTCTCCTGCCCCCACATGTGCATCGAGGGCTCGGGACACAAGGTCGGCCAGGCCTTCCATCTGCTCGAACGCTTCACGGCGGCGGTCAAGCGAGCGGTCTCCATCCCGGTGATGGCTAAGATGACCCCCAACATCACCGACATGACCGAGCCGGCGCTGTATGCCAAGCAGGGCGGGGCCGATGCGATTTCGGCCATCAATACCGTGCGGGGCATCTCCGAAATCGGCCGGGAGGACTGGGTGCCGAGGCCGAACGTCTTCGGTAAGGGCGCCATCAGCGGCACGTCCGGTCCGGCCGTGAAGCCCATCGGTCTCAACTTTATTGCCAGCATGGCAAAGTGCCAGGAGCTAGGGCTGCCCCTGTCCGGAATGGGCGGCATCGAAACCTGGGTCGACGCCCTCGAATACCTGCTGGTGGGCGCGACCACGCTGCAGGTGACGTCCGGCATCATGCACTACGGATACCGCATCGTCGAAGACCTGATCGAGGGCCTTTCCGATTACATGGCGCTCAAGGGGATCGGCCGGGTTTCCGAGTTGATTGGCCGGGCCCTGCCGCATCTTCAGGAAACCGACCATTTCGACCTCGGCCGCCAGGGAATCGTGCAGTATGACCTGGATCGCTGCATCGGTTGCGGCCAATGCCATGTCGTCTGCTCCGACGCGGCCGGTCAGGCGGTCGAATGGGACGCCAAACGGCGCCGGCCCCGGCTGATCGAGGACAAATGCCTGAGCTGCATGCTGTGCCAGGCCGTCTGTCCCGTGCCGGGATTGATCACTTACAGGGAAATGCCGTCCGTCTGGAGGCGCCGCGAAACCGCCGTCAGAGACGAAGGCCTTGAAAACGAACTGAAACACGAGCCATTTACGAAGGAGGGTCCGCATGAGTGTGTTGCTTAAGAACGGAACCGTCGTCACCACCACCGGCCGGACCACGGCCGATGTCTATGTCGAAGGTGAGAAAATAAAAGCCATCGGGACCCAACTGGATCAAAAAGCGGACGAAGTTCTCAATTGCAAGGGCAAGTACATTCTCCCCGGGGTGATCGATCCCCACACGCATCTGGCCATGCCCTTCATGGGCACCTATTCCCAGGACGACTTTGAAACCGGCACCGTTGCAGCGGCCTGCGGCGGGGTGACCTGCCTGATCGACTTCGATCTGCAGATGAAGGGCGAGTCCATGGCCGAGGCCATCGAGCGCCAGAAAGGGATCGCGGGCAAGGCCTGCATCGATTACGCATTCCACCTGGCGGTAATGGACCCGCGGCCGGAGGTGATCGCCGAGGTGAAACAGGCCTGCCGGGACTACGGTACGCCGAGCTTCAAGATTTTCATGGTCTATGATTTCCGCGTGGACGACGGCACCATGATCCGGCTGCTCGATGAAACCAAGAAACACGGCGGGCTGGTCCAGGTGCACGCCGAGAATTTTTACATCATCCAGCACATGAATGCGGTCCTGGCCGCAGAAAAAAAACTGGCACCCTATTTCCATGCCGTCAGCCGGCCGAACATCGCCGAGGAGGAGGCCGTCTACCGCGCCGCCAAAATGGTCGAACTGACCGGATCGCGCATCTACATCGTGCACCTCTCGTCCAGGGAGGGGCTGGGGGTCGTCAAACAGGCCCGGGACCGTGGCGTCCAGGTCTATGCCGAGACCTGTCCGCAGTACCTGGTGCTGGACGATTCGCGTTACAAGGAGCCCAAATGGGGCGGCGCCAAGTATGTCATGAGCCCGCCCCTGCGCACCCCGGAGAGCAACGCCGCGTTGTGGGACGGTCTGCGTTCCGGCGCTCTCCAGGTGGTGGCGACCGACCACTGCCCCTTCGACTTCAGGGGCAAGAAGGACATGTTCGGAAAGGACGACTACAAGAAGATCCCCAACGGTGCGCCGGGAATCGAAACGCTGCTGATGGTCGTGCACTCGGAGGGCGTCGTCAAGGGGCGCATCAGCCTCGAGCGCATGGTGGACGTGCTGTCCACCGGGACCGCACGTATGTTCGGGCTCAAGGACAAGGGCGAGATCGCGGTCGGCAAGGACGCCGACATCATCGTCTTCGACCCGAAGCAGAAGTTCACCATCACCCAAAAGAAGCTTCACATGAACGTGGACTACACGCCGTACGAGGGCATGACCGTGACCGGCATGCCAGCCACGGTTTACGCGCGCGGCCGCAAGACCGCCGAGTGGCAAAAAGACCGCATGCAGTTCGCCGGAACCCTGGGGCACGGCCGGTTCGTCAAGCGGGAACCGTTTCAAGGGTTTTAAAGCCTTGGCGCGCCTTCCCTGCGTATCTGCGTTTTCAGGAAACCATAAGGCAGCAGGAACGGCACCTGTTTTTGATACGAACGGTATTTGTCACCGAACAGGGCCGTCATGCGCTGTTCTTCCTGCCGAGCCATGAGGATGACATAACCGCTGAGGATCACATTGTAGAAAACGGTTAGCAGGTGAGGTTTGCTCAGGATCAGACCCCAACAGGCGATCAACCAGCCGCAGTACATGGGGTGCCGGCAGGCGGCGAAGGCGCCGGTGAAAACGAACACTTTAGGGGAGTCCTGGAAACCGAAAAACTGGGGCAGGCGTCCGGCGCTGGCCACCTGACCGAGGGCTTTCCCGGCGATCCAGAAGGCGAACAGGGCCGGCAGGATGGCAGGGATCCCCGTTGCCGGAGGAAAAAGAACCCGCGTGCTGCCGGCCCAATTTAAGAGGGCCGCGACCGAGGCCAGGAGCAGGCCGAACGAGGCCACTGCGCGGAGGCCGGTGTAGGTTCGGGGGCTGATTTTCGCCCGCTTGCACCAAACTTCCTGCACGGCCGGCCGCGCGCTTAGGCCGTGGAAGGCTCCGAAGCCCACCAACACCAGAAAAACCCATAGATAAGCAGCCATTTGAGCCCTGGTTGCCCTGCGTTTGCGGCGGATGCCGAAAATAGATTTCCCGGGAATAGGAGCGTTCGCCACTTCCCGGGAAATCGATGACCTGGCAGCCTGAACGACGGTTGGCCGATTAGTTCGGAACCGCCGGGTGATGACTTCCGTACCAGGCGCTGTAGAGGACCTGGTAGGCGACATAAGCGATGATGGCGCCGGTAAACCAGGTCCACTGCGAGAGTGCATCGCTGACCATGGACAACACCAGTGAGCCCACCACTCCGGAGAAGAGAGCCAGCACGCCGGCGAAGTTGACGCCCTTGATTTTGCTCACATAGAAGTAGATTCCGGCCAGCAGTCCTAATACCAGCACCAGTGTCGTCAGCGTCGAGGGCCAACCTTCGCCCAGAATGGCGTTCTTGGACCACAGGAAGATGGTGCAGGCGGCTAAAAACAGGCCGTAGGCGACCGCCAGCCAGTTCACCTTGTCGGTGGTGAAGTTGTAGTAGCCTTCTCTGCGATAAATGTCATGCAGCTTGAGGGTCTGCTTGCGCACCACCCAGTAGTCGCAGATGATCACCCCGGCAATTCCTCCCGTGAAGGCGCCGTATCCGAGAAGCCAAGTCCAAATGTAGGCCTTGGGATCGGCCAGAAACTTCCAGGGCTGCATCAGGATGCCGATCAGGCCGATCAGGATGGTGGTGCGCTCCCAGTTGAGCGCCTTGGGAGCCAGGTTCATGAAGTCGTTGATGGGCGATACCATGTTGGCGGTGATATTGGTGGTCAACGTCGCCAAAATAACGAAGACCAGGCCGACGAAAATAAAGAAGGGGGTGCCGGTCTTAATCATCAACTTGACCGGGTCCCAGATCGCCTCGCCGAAAATGACCACCGTCGCCGAGGTCACGGCGACGCCGATGAAGGAGTAGGCCGTCATGGTGGGCGGCAGACCTATAGACTGGCCCAGATACTGCACCTTCTGGTTCTTGGCGAAGCGGGTCAGGTCCGGGATGTTGATGGCCAGCGTCGACCAGTAGGCCACCATGGCGGTCAGAAACGCCGGCCATTTGGACCAGGGGGCGATGCGCTGCTGATCGAGGATCGGGCCCCAGCCGCCGGCCTTGGTGACCGCCCACCACAGCAGCCCGACGCCGATCGCGATCAGGATCGGCGAGGACAGGTCGTTCAGCCAGCGGATGCCCGGAGAGGCCTTGTGGGGTGGGGAGACGTAGCAGATCGCCACCGTCACCAGCCAGGACATGGCAAAGGACAGCACCGTGTGGGCCGGCAGTTCGAAGAAAGGCACGACCCCCTTTATTTCACCATAGCCGGGGAACAGCGCCACCAGGATGCCGTCGATGGCGAAGGCCATGATCATGGTTTGGATGCCGAACCAGCCGCAGGCGATAATGCCGCGTAAAAGCGCCGGGATGTTGGCTCCGAACAGGCCGAAGCTCGATCGCAGGAAGACCGGAAATGGGATGCCGTACTTGGTGCCGGCGAAAGAGTCCAGGATCATGGGGAGCAGAACGATGAGGTTGCCCAAGAATATGGTGAAAACCGTGGTCAGCCAGTCGAAGCCGGCTGATATCATGCTGGCGCCGAGCATCCAGGTGGGCACGCATACGCTCATCCCCACCCACATGGAGAAATACTCATAGTAACCCCAGGTGCGCTTCTCCAGCTTTACCGGGGCGAGGTCCTTATTATAGAATTGGCTGCGGGGGAGTTCTTCCGTCAATTCGAACATACCGTTCACTTCACGAACAATTCCCATGTGTCGGGCTCCTTTTGTCTCCGAGTTGTCAAGAATGAAACTTCCCGCGCCAAAGCGCGGGAAGTTTCACGGACGTCATTTCTCCAGCGCGGCTTTCAGAAGGCAGTGCAGCAGGACATTGCAGCCGGCTTCGCAGTCCTCCCAGCGGGTGTTCTCGATCTCGACATGGCTGCGGCCACCGATGCTCGGAACGAAAATCATCGCGGTGGGGCAGACCTGGTTGGCATAGCTGGCGTCGTGGCCGGCGCCGCTCACCCAAAGCATGTTGGAGTAGCCGAGCTCATCGGCAACCTCTGTCACGCGCTGAACGAGTTTTTCATCGAAGGGGGAGTGGTTGACGCGCCAGGTTTCTTCGATCTTGGCCGGGCAGCCGTGGCGGCCGGCGATCGCCTCGACGTCCGCGCGCAGCAAGTCCCAGGATTTCAGGGCCAGGTCGTCGTCCCAGGAACGAATGTCCACCGTAAAATGCACGCGGTCGGGGATGATGTTGCGGGAGTTGGGGTAATTTTGAATCTCGCCGACCGTGGCGACCATGTTGCCCCCCATGCGGCCAGGCAGCTCTCTAACTTTGAGAATCATCTCGGCCGCTGCCACCAGGGCATCGTGGCGGCCATCCATCGGGGTCGGGCCGACCTGGTTGGCTTCACCGGTAAGGTAGATGTCGTACCAGTGCAGGCAGAGGATGCCCTTGGGCGCGCCGATGCGCTTATTTTGCCGCTCCAGCATCGGCCCCTGTTCGATGTGGAACTCATAGTAGCAGTGCACGGGAAATTTCTGACAGGGAACCGTGCCCTTGTAGCCGATGCGGATCAGTTCTTCCTCGAACCGTTTGCCGGTGATGTCCCGGCGGTCGTAGACCCAGTCGCGCTGGAGCGCGCCGGCCCAAACGCCCGAACCCACCATGGCCGGGGCAAAGCGTGAGCCCTCTTCGTTGGTCCAGTCCACGATGACCATGGGTCGCTCCGTTTGAACCTTATTTTCATGCAGCGTCCGCATCACCTCGAGCGCCCCCATGACGCCCAGGATGCCGTCGAAGCGGCCACCCTTGGGCTGGGAGTCGATGTGCGAGCCGCTCATGACCGGCGGCAGGGCATTGTTCTGGCCAGGCCGGCGGCCGAAAATATTCCCCATTTCATCGACGGTGACCTCGCAGTCGATTTCCTTGAGCCACTTGACGAAGCGGTCACGAGCCTGCCGGTCTTCGTCGGTCAGGGTCAGCCGCTGGACGCCGCCGCCCGCCGTGCCGCCGATTTTGGCCATCTCCTCCAGGGTGGATTGCAGCCGTTTGCCGCTGACGCGCAATTTCTTCAGATCCATTTTTTCCTCCGAACAGTTGATGGGTTGCGCAACAGATTCTATCCTGCCGTCTGGAAAACCAAGTATAATAAATGACCCCTGGAGTAAACGATCAGACCGAACCTATAATTCCCACCATGACGCTAACCTTAAGGCCGCCATGGGTAAAAGGATACGCCTGAACCGGTGCTCCGATCTCCAGCCGTTCGCGGCCGGCGGGGACGATCAGGATGAATTTCCAGCCGGCATAGTGGCTCCGGAGCCGAGCGAGGGTTGCATCGATCCGTTCGCGGCTTTCCGATTCGTTACCGATGCGGCGGCCGTATGGCGGGTTCAGTGCCACCAGGCCGGGACGATCCGTGACGTCTCGGGGATCGAGCTCGAAAAAATCGCGACAGACCACGGAGACCGCATCGGTCAGGGTGCATCGCCGAATGCATTCATCCAGCTGGCGGCAGGCCTCCGGGTCGATGTCCGATGCAAAAATTTTATGGGTGCCCAGCTCCTGGATACCTTCAGCCGCCTTGCGCCGCAGGTAGTCCCAGCGTTTCGCACGAAATCCAGGCCAGCCCATAAACGCGAAATCACGGAACCAACCCGGCGGCATGCTTTTCGCCGTCAGCGCCGCTTCTAAGGCAAACGTGCCGGTGCCGCACATGGGGTCCAGAAAGGGCTGCGCCCCCGTGTAGCCGGCATGCATGAGGGCCGCAGCGGCTATGGTCTCCCGTAGCGGCGCTTTTCCGGAGTGCGTCTTGATGCCGCGAAGGTAGAGGTTCTGGCCGCTGCTGTCAATTGAGACCACGAAGCGGTCATCCGTACCCCGGACGAACACCTGTTGTGCGAGCATGGAGGCCGCCGATGGTGCGGCCGGGTTTGCTCGTTCCAGCCGTTCTTGAATGGAGGCGGCCATCCGATCGGCAATCGCATCGGTATGATGCAGCCGGCAGTGGTGGGTGGTCACGTGCAGCTTGGGAGTGGTTCCTGCTGGCAAAAAGAGCTCCCAGGGGAATTGGGAGGCGGCTTTTTCGAGCGATCGAAATGCAATTGCGCGGAAGGAGTGAATCCGCATCAGGATTCGGTTGGCGGTGCGCAGAGTTAGATTGGCACGATAGGCTTCATGCAGCCGGGCGCTGAACTCCACTCCGCCGAATACCGTCCGACCGTTCAGCCCCAAGGCCGTCAGTTCTCCGGCACAAATCGCTTCAAATCCCGGAACCGTGACGGCGAAAAAATCGTGGGCTCTACCGATTACGTGGCGTTTGATGCGTTTTTCGAGAGTTTGAAGCATTGCGTCTATCCGGTTCAACGACCGTTGGCTGTTCTCTGCGCGCGAAGAATCGCGGGTGCCATTGAGTCGTGCTCCTGTTTGACCTGAAGCAGGACAATTGATCCGATCACCAGCCCCCCGCCCAAAATCTGTGGCGGCGCCATCACCTCGCCCAGAAAAATGAACGACAGCAGGCCGGCCATGATCGGCTCAAGCGTGGACGTGATGCTGGCGCGGGTGGCGCGGATGCGGCTGATGCCCTCGTAGTAGAGGCCGAAGGGCAGAATGGCTCCGACCAGCGCTACGAAAACGATCCATCCCCAGGTGGCCGGAGAATAGGCGTGCATGAACGCTTCGAGCGGCGGGTGCAGGAGGTTCCATTCAACGGCGGCCACCAGCAGGGCGTAAAAAAGGACCGTCCATGGGTTGTAGCGGCGCATTCCGTATTCACCGTGGACCGACCACCAGGCGAAGGCGCCGGCTGCGCCCAGCCCGCTCAATATGCCCGCAAGGTTCAACTGGAGAACATTCAAATTATAGGCGCCGACTACCAGATAGCATCCGGCCAGCGCAGCGGCGATGGCGGCGATCGTCAACCCGCTGAGTCGTTCACGTTGAACGAGCACGGTGTAAAGAGCAATCAACACCGGCGCCAGGTATTCCAGGATCAGCGCGGCGGCCACGTTAAGCTTGCTGATGGCATAAAGATAGGTGATGTTGATGGCGGCCATGCCGAAGGTTCCGAGCAGCAGAAAATAAACCAGGTCCCTGCGGTCGATTCTGAGCAACGAGCGGTTGCGGCAAAGCATCCACAGGAAAAGGAAGACCGCGGCGGTGGTGATGCGCAGCTGCACCAGTTGAAACGGAGTGATTCCGCTGTTGAACAGAAACTTTGATGCTGAAGCACCGGACGCCCAACACGTGGCCGCAAGGACAACGAAGAGATAGCCCAGGCGGTTGAACTTTTTCAACGAGTCGGCTTCCACGATTCGATATCCACCCTATCCGGCGATGTCGGTTGCCTTTTGATTCGGCTCGCGATACATGCCTCCGGCATATTGCCAGCTACCTTAAAGGAAAAACGTTCAGGGATCAAGGCACTGGGCGAGAAGACAGCGGAAGGTATGGGCATGGCCACGGTTATTTTTCATCCGGCTGAATATGGCTACGGGACGTTGCGGACGACGATTTCGGGATTGCTCACCCGTATCGGCTCGCTGCGCATCGAGCCCGGGGCAAAGATCCTCATCAAACCTAATTTTCTGGCCCCTGCCAAGCCGGAGCGGGCGATGACCACCCATCCCCTGGTTGTTCGAGCGGTGGTCGAATACGTGCTTCAGCGGGGTGCGGTGCCGCTGGTGGCGGACAGTCCGGGGATGGGGACGTTCGAACGCCTGCTGCGCGAGGGCGGCTATTCGGAGGCGCTCAACGGACTTGATGTCGAGCTGCGTCCATTCAGGGAATCGATCCAAGTGGACATCGGCGAGCCGTTTGGAAGAATCGCCATCGCCCGGGAGGCGGTGGAAGCGGATGCGGTGATCAATCTGCCAAAATTGAAGACGCATGCCATGATGATGCTGACGCTGGGGGTGAAAAACCTGTTCGGCTGCGTCGTCGGTCTTACCAAGGTGCAGTGGCACATGCGCAGCGGGGTGAACCGGCACCTGTTCGCACGGTTGCTCGTTCAGATCTGCCGGGTCGTCCATCCCACCGTTACGTTAATGGACGGTGTGCTGGGCATGGAGGGGCAGGGGCCGGGGAGAAGCGGCACTCCGCGGCGGCTGGGCCTGCTGGTGGCGGGCGCCAGTGCCCCGGCGGTGGATATGGCGGTCTGCCGCCTGTTGCAGGTTCCGGCCGACGACCTGCCGACCCACCGGGCGGCGGCGGAACTGGGCCTTGCACCTCGCGACGTTGCCATCAGCGGGGATTTCAAGCCGGTGATGGATTTCAAGTTGCCGGTTCTGGGCCCGCTGACGTTCGGACCTGGACTAATTCAACCATTCATTCGCAAGCATTTCGTCCAGCGGCCGGTGGTCGAGGCCGGGAAATGCCGGATGTGCGGCGAGTGCTGGCGTCACTGCCCGGCCAAGGCCATCGCGCCCCACGCCAGCGTGATCGTGTTTGACTACGATCGTTGCATCCGCTGCTATTGTTGTGTGGAGATGTGCCCCCATGGGGCACTGGCCGCGGTCGAAACCGGGCCGGGCAAAGCGCTTCGGCGTCTGTGCGCTTCACGCGACCGGATCGTCCAGCGCACGAGACGCAAAAGGGCGCACTGCCGAGACGGTCGCCGCATTGACTTTGAGGGGTGATTTGGGTATGCGGTGTTTCGGTGTTTGGGTA
>JALOPB010000477.1 GCA_025454115.1 Desulfobacterales bacterium
ATGTCGCAGGGCTTCATGAGGTAGTCGAGCGCACCCTCGCGCATGGCCTCGATGCCGGTATCGACATTGGCATGCCCGGTCAGCATGATGACCTCGGCGTCGGGGGATGCCTCCTTGATCTTGCGCAGGGCTTCGATTCCGTCCATGCCCGGCATTTTGACATCGAGCAGCACGACGTCGATGGGGTTGTTCTCGACGGCCGCCACGCCGGCCGCGCCGTCCAGGGCAGTGGCCACATCAAAGCCGCGTCCGCGCAGCAGCTTGGCGAGGTTCAGAACGAAGCGCTCCTCGTCGTCGACCAGCAGAACGCGGATGGGGTTGCCCATGGAGCCTCCAGGTTGGATGGCTTCCGCTGTCGCTGCGGCGTACTGCACGTGCGCCTCACTCCACGGGATTCGCGCGCCTTGAACTTGGGCTTTTTACAAAGCCATCGGTTAGGATGACTTTTAACAAGCCCAAAGTTTAAAAAGTGCGGAACAAAAGCCCCGGCTCATGGCTGATCTACCATGCGGCCGGGGTGGACGCAAACCCGAAGGAGATCTTCGGGGGGAAGGGTCGGTCGGTGCCGCCCGCCCTCATGCGAGATAGAACATCAAGGCGGCGGCCAGGCTTGCCATCAGGAGCGAGTTGGCCAGTTTGCCCTTGCGGATCGGGTGGAAATGGGCGTCGGTCCGGCGATGGCCCTGCGGGCAGGTGTACGTCCAGCTCCGGCCGGATTCGTCGCGGCGGCGTTGCACCAGCTCCCCGCAGAACCCTTCCTGAGGGCTCCCTTTGGTGCAGGTCAGACGCTGCCCGGTCAGATGAGCGATGATATTGAGGACCCAGTTCCAGGTCAAGGAGACGATGAATAGGATCACGAGCATGGCCTGAAAGCTGTTCACCGTGAACCCCATTTCGGCCAGGGCCCGGCCGATGTTCGGCATGGACAGGGGGCCGTCCACTCTGCCGAAAAAGCCGAGGTAGTAGAGGCCGAAGCTGACGGCCATCACGACCATGTTCAGCCCGAAGCCGACTTTCCATCGTTGGGCATAGCTGGGTCTTGGGATCGGGTGCATTGTCGGGTCCTCGGACCCCGTTTCCGGGGTCCCCTTCTCAAGGAGGTCAGCAGGCAGAGAACGGGGGCTCCTCCTTGTGAAGCCGGTTGGTTATACATCACACTCCGAGGGCTTTCTTGATGTCCGGCCAGGCCTTGTAGGTGCTGTAGAAGGCCAGAATCAGGCTGTAGGCCGGCACCACGAACTGCCAGATCCGCTCCGGGAACACCCGCGTCGCCCAGGGGGCCACGACCGCGGAGAGGATGGTGGCGATCATCATCATCGATGGCAGCAGCAGGTAGTCGACCACGACACCGCCGGAGAGCATCAGCAGCCAGATGATGATCGAATAGGTGCTGACGGTGCCCTCGGAGATGGCGGTGACCGCCATCATGCTTTTGGCCGGCACGCCGGAGAGCAGTCCGCCGATGGTCACCACCGGGCCGTAGCCGCCGCCGCCCACACCTTTGTTGAAACCCGCCAGGAAGGCCCAGAACCCCATCATCTTGGGCCGGTACTTGCGTTCTCTGACGGATACACCCTGGTAGAGAGAAATCAGGCCCATGCCGAGCAGCAGGGCGCAGACGTAGAGATTGATCCACACCTTGGCCACTTTGAAGATGGCATAGACCGAGGTCACCGAAATCGTGACGGCCAGGATGCCGGGGACGGCGATGTAGAGCCAGAGCTTGATGGTCTCAGACATCGGCTTAAATTTCCATTCCACGTTCTGGTATTCCGCGTGCAGGAAGGTGCCGATCAGGCCGGCCACACCCTGCTGGATCATGACCACCGGCACGATCTGCTTGGGATCGAACCCCATGAGCATCAGCAGGGGGGTGATAGCGGTGCCGAAGCCCATGCCGGCCGTGGCGTCCATGAACTCGAAGAACATGGCGATCCAGACCACGCTCCAGATGATGGCCCACTCGTTGGTGCCCGCCCATCCGGCATTCTTGACAAAGGTGGACGCGATGCGCTGGGTGAACTCGAACGGGTTGCCGGCCAACCAGCAGCCGATCAGGAAGACGCCGAACAGCACGGCGATGCCGTAGAGCGCCGCCATGATCTGGCTCTTTTCAGGCATCAGCCGTTCCCACGCCGTCCTTTCCTGGTCAAGCTTTTGCGCGATTTCAAACCCTGTTTTTCTGACCTGTTCTTGTGACATACCGAACCCTCCTTCCAGTTCATTGTCTCCTGCGGGTTTAAACCAGCGGGACTGCCGCCCGCGTCTCTTGCCGATCACTGTCGCGAATGGTTAAAATCAAGATGCGTGCCAATTTTAAGATGCCGGCGGGATGGCTTTCGAAAATTGATTTAAGGCACCAAATCCACAAGGAATAAATGTTGGGCAAAGGATCGCGGTCAGGTCTCTTGGATCCGGAATGGGGATAGGGGTGTAACCTGATGGGCGACTAGTTTCTTTCTCGATGAAATCGGTGGGAGACATGGACGGCGGTATATCGTTCC
>JALOPB010000262.1 GCA_025454115.1 Desulfobacterales bacterium
ATCCACTACGGTTCCGGTGCGATGGGGCCCGGGGCGGCCGCTGTCCGGTACAACCGATAGCGTTCGTTCGGCCCCTTGCTGCCGGCCGCGTATGGATACAGGTGCTGTTCGCGGTCTCCGCAGGTCTCGCATGCGTCCAGGATCGGAGACAGGAAGGCCCATGAGAGTTCCACTCCGTCCTGCCTCCAGAACAGCATCTGGTCGCCCAGCATGCAGTCGAGCAGCGCCTTTTCGTAGGCATCCAGCACGGGGCCGGAATAGTTCTGATGATAGTCGAAATCCATGGTCACGGTGCGAAGGCATACGGTGGCTCCCGGATTTTTGGTCTGAAACGTGAGCGTGATGCGCTCCTGGGGGTAGATTCCCAGGATGAGCCGGTTGGCCGAAATCGGCGCACCCAGCGTGTTTCGGAACATGGCGTGCGGCACGGGTTTGAACTGGATCGCGATTTCGGTCCGTTTTTTGGACAGGCGCTTGCCGGAGCTGATGAAAAAGGGAACGCCCTGCCAGCGCCAGTTGTCCAGGTAAACCTTCATCGCGGCATAGGTGGGGGTCAACGAGTGCGAATCGACGCCCGCCTCCCCGCGGTAGGCCGGCACCGGCCGGCCGCTGACGATCCCGGCGGCGTACTGGCCCAGAACCAACGCGTCATCGTACGCGTGGACGGGGAACGGCCGCAGCGCGCTGAAGACTTTAGCCTTTTCATCCCGGACCAACTCCGCCTCAAAGCGCGGCGGCGGCTCCATGGCGGTCAGCGCCAGAAGCTGCATCATGTGGTTCTGGAACATGTCCCGCAGCACGCCCGTGGACTCATAGTAACCGGAGCGGTGCTCGATGCCCAACTGCTCGTTGGCGCGGATGCTGACGTAGTCGATGTAGCGCCGGTTCCAAATCGGTTCGAATATCGAGTTGGCGAAGCGGAACATCAGGATGTTCTGGACCGTTTCTTTCGCCAGAAAATGGTCGATCCGAAAAACCTGATGCTCGCGGAAGTACTCGTGCAAATCCTGATCCAACTGGCGGGAAGTCGCGAGATCCGTTCCAAACGGTTTTTCGAGAACGATCCGCGCCCCGCCGCCGCCTTCCCGGCTTTCCGCGCCCAATCCGGCGTCGCCGAGATGGAGGGCCGTGGGGCCATAGAGGGAGGGAGGCAGCGCCAGGTAGAAGATGCGATTGCCGCGGGTAAGATGCTTGGTTTCCAGTGTGCTCAGAAGACGCGCGAGATCCGCAAAAGACCGCGCATCCAGATAGTTGAGGGCGCGATAGTAAAGTCGGTTTGAGAATGACTGCCATTCGGAAAGGTTCCCGCCGTGCACTGCTCGAATCGCGTCTGCCATCCGATTGCGGAACACCTCGTCGCTCCACGGCGTGCGGCCGCATCCGACGATCAGAAAGGATTCCGGTAACCCCCGGTTGCGATAGAGACTGAAAAGGGCCGGCATCAATTTGCGCGAGGTGAGGTCGCCGGTCGCCCCCAGGATGACGATGGCGCAGGGATCGGATGGAACCGGCGATAGGCAGCTGTCGGCATCCAATTTCATATCCGGCACGCTGACGTTGGCCCTCAGCACGTGGCCCCCTCCATTTGCAGGTCGTTCCGCTTGCATGCCACGTTTCCGCCTTTATCCGTCGTTCAAGCTCCAGTCATAGTCCACGTATTTCAGCTCGATTCGATCCTGGACGGCTTGCAGTTTCTGCTTCAATTCACCTTGTGCATATTTCAGATAGAACCCGACGACATCATGGTTGAAATCCTCTGCAAACCATTTAAAGATCGAACTGACCCATAACTGATGGTTTTCTATGCGTGAATTGGCAGGTTGATTCAGGAAGTCAGTGGTAACCCGTGTCAGCTGCGCATCCAGTCGGTCCCCGCGGTAAGGCTCGGAGAGAAGCGGCGGGCAGCTCTTCGAGGCGCAGTTGATGGCGAAGTGAACCCGGGGGTCCTTGAAGCGCGGCCGGAGGATGTCGTGTTCGATCTGGTCAAGGCTTAGCGTTTTGCCGTGAATCCGAACGAATTTTTTCTTCCAGGGCGACTGGAATAGGCTGCCGAGATCCTTGATGGAGTTGATTCCCGGATAGGCGGTCAAAATGAGCTTGATGGTCCAGGCGTTGTAGGCGTTGATGTAGAAAGCAAACGCCTCTTCCCCGTTCAGCCGATCCGGTTCCACGTGTTCAAGGGCACTGAGATACTGATCCAATCGGCCCTGGTCCGCCTTGAATCCGGCGTAGTTCACCCTGCCGGCCTTAACGTATTTCGAAAGAAGTTCCGCGTATATGCTTTGATCTACCGCATCGCCGCGAGCCAGCTCCGGCAGGCCTATTGGGACCAGCAAGGCCGCAAGGACCAGTGTCATCCATGATTTCGTTATGCGCTGCATGCCGTCCATAAACGGATGGCCTATCATTGTAGGAACGGTGGGGACATCGATCTGGTTTCAGTTAATAACCCTGGCAATAGATAAAGCAGGTGCGGCGGGTGTCAATTCCCGAGGCCGTTGATCCGGCCGTCAGTCAACTTGATTCGCACCGCTTGCGTATTATGTTGTTGGCGGTTCGATCGGAGGTATTTTGCGTTACAACGCACGGATCGTTTGAAAACTCACAAACAGGAGGATCATTATGGAAGAACGCAAAGGCGCAGTCACCATTCGAGGCAACCCCTTAACCTTGCTTGGTAAAGAAATTAAAACGGGCGCAAACGCTCCCGATGTGGAACTGCTGGACAACGAACTCAAGCCGGTCAAGATTTCGGGTTTCAAAGGCCAGGTCGTGGTGGTTTCAGCGGTGCCTTCATTGGATACCCCCACCTGCGATATGGAGACCCGCCGATTCAACACGGAGGCGGCGAAGCTTGGCAGCGATGTGGTGATCCTGACGATCAGCACGGACCTGCCGTTTGCTCAGAAACGCTGGTGCGGTGCTGCCGGTGTGGATCGGGTGAAAACACTTTCAGACCATCGGGAGACGGCGTTTGGCCAGGCCTACGGCGTGCTGATCAAGGAATTGAGGTTGCTTGCACGGTCCATTTTTGTTGTGGACAAGAACGGGGTCGTTCAATACGTGCAGCATGTCAAAGAGGTATCCCAAGAGCCGGATTATGAAGCTGTGATTGCGGCCGTCAAGAAGCTGGTTTAGAAGTTCCTCTGGAAATAAAACCATCCGGACGGCTATGCTCTGGACGGCCCTGTCCTTCGCTCGGTTGAGCGGCCGTCCGGATGGCCCTGGTGGGGCTGGCATTGGCTAACTAGTGCTGCAGTTATTTCTCGTTTGTGTGCCGGCGGAATGCATCCCTTCTTTCAACCAACTCCCCGTCCCTGAAAAAGCGGCTGTTGCGGCGGTCGTTGGAGCGCCGGCGCTCAATGCCGCCGCGTCGGTCGAACCCGCGGCGGCGGTCCCTGCCGGATCGACGTTCACTGCCGTCGATCGGCTCCGAGTTTTGCCGGCGTTCGCGCCCGGAGCGGGCCCCCCCCTGGTCCTGAATTTGCGGGGGCTCCGATAACGGCGTGAAGGATTCTGGTTGCTTGTCTCTGCCTGTCATAAGAAGTTCCGCTGGGCTCCTGTCCAAGTCTTGACGCGAATTTTACTCCAAAAAAGGTTCAGCAAGCTTTATGCCATCTGCGATCCTAACGCGCATGAAGCAATTCGTGTCTGTCTTTTCGGGCTCCAATAGAAAAGGCCTTTCCTGCCACGAGTTGAACCACGGGATGCCGCTGCGTTGGCGAACCCCTTTTTTGAATCATAGTTGCGGGGGAAATCGACTTATTGGGCCGATCGCTGAGAACAGGACAAAAGAGATTTTTGCCACAGGGTTAGGCAATGCTTTCCAGGTACGTATGAAAAAGATTTCACATCAATGGTTATTTGATGAGGCGTAACGTATGCGTCGCGCGCAGGCGTTTCCAAAGTTCGCGAATGATGACGGCAGCGGCATCCGCTTCATCCCTCAACGGCCTTCGAGCTATCCAACGCACGGATCGGACCAGCGCCGGGTTCCCATTGACGAGGCCATACTTGCTGATGATGTGCTCGCCAAGCATACGGTCGAGGGCGGACAGTTCGGATTCAGCCATGTTGGCGATGGTGACCCTGTCCTTGAATGCCAGCCTATCGATTAATCCGTCTACCACTTGCTTCACGCTGCTTACAAGGGCCCTATTTTCAGCGTCGTCGTCGAAAGCCGTTGCTGGCGGACTTAAAACCGGTGCTGTGTTTAAGAAATAGACACTTTCCAACAGCGATAGAGCGTCGTGGTATATCCGCGGGTCCTTGCTGGCCCGGGGGCCGGCTACATTGAGAATCCGAATGTGATGGGTCTTCAACCACTCGGCGATACGGACCGCTGAAAGGAATGCGGAGACCCGGTTCAGGTCGACATGCAGCCAGGGGCGCTGGTGTCTGAGCGCCATCTCGCGGGTAGTCTCCGATCCGCCGGTCAGCTCGCCCCGAGAAATGATCAGCGTGCCGTCGGAATCAACCACGTTTTTCTCTGTCCGTTCGGAATAAATCGCAGTGGGCGTCTCCTGCATTCGGTAGGTCTTGGGCAGGGGACCGTCTTCGGCGAGGCGGCCCCGGGGAATCCAGCCGCCGTGCGGAATACCTAGCTTGATGGCTGCGTCCAGCGCCGCACGGTCGACACCGGTTTGGCCACCAGAGACGATTTTCGAAAGCATGGCCGCGTTCTCAACAGCGTCTGTTGCCGCCCACTTATTGCTCGACCACGAAATGCGCCCGCCGGTTTTTCGCCCAGGAGTCTTCAGTCGTTCCCCTGACCGCGGGCCGCTCCTCTCCATAACTGATGGTGGCCAAGCGCGCTGCGGGGATTCCGAGATCCACTAAGAACGCCTTGGCCGATCTGGCCCGGGCCTCGCCCAGAGCCAGATTGTACTCGTTGGTACCCCGGTCGTCACAGTGACCCTCGACAGTAACTTTGACGCCGGGGTTGGCCTTCAGAAACGTTGCCTTTTTACGCAAGATGTCCTGAGCCTGAATCGTGAGGGCCGAGCTATCATAGGCGAAGAAGATATCCTCGTTTTCAAACGCCGCTCTTTCGGTGGCGCCGATAGAAACCCCGCCGCCCCCCGGTCGTCCGGCCGTGCCGCTGAGGTCCTGCTCCCCGATTCCCTTGCGCCCGGCGGCTCCCGCGCCCGCACCGCCGCCGGCAGCCCCGTAACCCGCTTCCGATGCGATTTCTTTTTTCTGACAGCCGGGGATTGCAAAAAGTATAACGGCCACAAGAAGGAATGCCAGCGCTTTTGATGCCTGTTTTGTCATTTCGCTCTCCTTGCACGATTTCGATCCGACTTCCCTGCACACGCCCCCTCGCACGGAACGCTGCAACTCAATCTCTAATCTGATTTCATATACCAGAGGGTGTCAATTGTCAAAAGAGTTTCGATGCGATGGTGGCATTGTGTCCTCCATCATGAATCCAAAGCAAACCCGGATGGAAGATAAACCAGGTCCAAGCCGCTTGCTTCAACTTTTCTAACTTCGGCTCCGGGATGTCTGATTGAAAGTGGGGCAATGGCAGCGTGACGGTGGTTTGCGGAACGGAAGGAAAACCACAAAAATATTTCAAAAATGTGTTTAATAAACTTTTTTAAAACATATTTGTGATTTTTTAGATTAGGCTTGAAACTGGATGCTTACTAAAAATTTAATTTTTACAGCTAGTTAAATTGTTTCTGCCCGATTGGCATGCTCTGTGATTAGGGGATGTACCGACCTGCTGACGCAGGTCCACCGAATACGGGAGATGAGGGAGACGCATATGAAAAAAGTTGAAGCGATTATCAAGCCGTTCAAACTTGACGAGGTAAAAGCAGCCTTAACCGAAATCGGTGTTACTGGCATGACCATCACCGAGGTGAAAGGCTTTGGGCGCCAGAGAGGCCACAAGGAAGTATACCGCGGCACGGAGTATCAGGTGGACTTGGTGCCGAAAATACACCTTGGCGTCGTGGTGGGCTCCGACCAAGCGGAGCAGGTGGTCGAGACCAAGCCGTACGGATTCGCACCGGTGAAACCGGGTGTGACGCTATTTGACTCTTTAATTTTTGCATTCCAATTCGGATTGCATACCCATCAAAGGAGAATTTGCCATGAGAAAAACCGTGTTGCCGTTATGCGCGTTGTTGATCGGAGGGGTTCGTGCCTGGGCCGGTGACGAACCGCCTACGTTGGAATCGAACAAGGCTGCCATCGAGTTGGTCCAGACTCATGCAAATTATGTTTGGACCCTCGTCGCCGCCGCCCTTGTCTTTTTCATGCAGGCCGGGTTCGCCATGGTGGAGACCGGTTTTACGCGCGCCAAGAACGCCATCAACATCATGATGAAAAACCTCATGGATTTTGCCATCGGTTCGATCGCCTACTGGGCGATCGGCTTTGGCATTATGTTCGGGGTGAGTGGGACCGGTTGGTTCGGGACATCGGGGTTCTTCTTGAGCGACTACACTCCCGGCGAGGATCCGTGGGTTCTTGCCTTTTGGATGTTTCAGGTCGTTTTTGCGGCGACTGCGGCCACCATCGTTTCCGGCGCGATGGCCGAACGCACCAAGTTCGTCGGCTATCTGATATACAGCGCCGTCATCAGCGCCCTGATTTATCCGGTAATCGGCGCCTGGGCATGGGGCGGCCTGTTCAAGGGTAAGGGCTGGCTCGAAGCCATGGGTTTCATCGACTTCGCCGGGTCCACGGTCGTGCACTCCGTTGGCGGGTGGGCGGCATTGGCCGGGGCCGTCGTTCTAGGGCCACGCATGGGCAAATACGGAAAGGACGGGCGAGTTAAGCCCATCCTGGGTCACAACATGCCGTTGGCGGCGCTTGGGGTCTTCATTCTGTGGCTGGGGTGGTTCGGTTTCAACCCGGGTTCGACGACCGCCGCCAACAAAGACACCGCCCTGATTTTCGTCAATACCAACCTGGCTGCCGCCGCGGGATGCGTCATGGCCTTGATTACTTCCTGGATCAAGTTCGGCAAGCCGGAGATCGGCATGACGCTCAACGGCGCGCTTGCCGGGTTGGTGGCCATTACGAGCCCCTGTGCCACGGTGACCCCGTTCAGCTCGGTGATCATCGGCTCGGTTGGAGGAGTCCTCGTCGTAATGGCGGTCCTATTTTTCGATCGTATTCGGATCGATGACCCGGTGGGTGCCATTTCCGTCCATGCCGTGAACGGGGTGTGGGGGACGCTGGCCGCCGGGTTGTTTCATGTCAAAGGCTTCGACCTGACGCAAGTCGGTGTTCAGTTGCTGGGCATCGCCGCCTGTTTCCTTTGGGTGTTTCCGACAACCTTCGTCATGTTCAAGATAATAGCCAAGACCATTGGGTTGCGGGTTTCTCCGGAAGAAGAGCTGGAGGGTCTCGATATCAGCGAACACGCCGGGGTCGCCTATCCCGACTTCGAAGTGGTCACTCACGGCGGCGGCATCACGGCGGCTCCATTGGCGGCCGGCCTCCAGGCCGAACCTTCGATGCGACCGAAGATGTCTCCGGTGAAGCAGACCTGAAGTGGGATCGATGTCTCCCGGGCGATTGGCCGGCAGGGCGCCCGCGTCGGGTGCCCCACCGACGAGTCGGACTTGAAATTAAGTTCAAACGGTGGAGGCCGTGAGGTGCGGCCTCTTCGACAAGAGACTGGAAGGAGGTGAGGTCCGAACGTTTTTCTCCAGAAGTTATTAGGCGAATAAAGAAAGCAGTAACATGGGAATCGATTCTATGAAGAAGCTATCAGGAGGTATAAGAACAGATGAAAAAATGGATGATTCTTTCCGCGTTGCTATTAGCGGCCCCGGCCATCGGGGCGGATTGGGAATTCTCCGGAAGCCAGCGCATGGCGACTTTCTGGAACAGCTACAATTACGGAGACTTCCAGGTAAACGGCGAGGATGACGATGCCGACTTGACCTGGGCATTTCAAAGCAACTCCCGGCTGGAGGCCAAGGTCAAAGCCGAAAAGGTCAAGGGGCACATCGAGCTCGGGCTCAAGGGCACCAACGGCAGCGACCTGGATGTGGCGACCCGACGGGCCTACGGGACCTGGAAGTTTTCGGAGAGTGCGGCTCTGACCGTCGGCAAGGATTACTCGCCGATCATCCAGTTCACCTCCGGTCAGGTCATCGACGACGATCTGGGGCTGGCCGGCATCGGCACCAACGATGGGTTTCGGCCCGGCCAGATCCGCCTAGAATTGGGTGATTTCCAAATCGCCGCCATCACACCTTACCAGAACGAGACGGTGGGTGGGCCGGGCAGCGATGTGGACGTGTATCTGCCCAAATTCGAGGTTTCCTACGCGGCCAAAATCGGCGATTTTTGGTTCACGCCGGCAGCGGGGTTTCAGTACCTGAAGGAAAGCCAAGGCGCGAGTGCGGTGCTGACCGACGACGTCGACATCATCTCCTATATCCTGGGTTTGGAGATGGGCTATGAAATCGGCGCGTTTTACATCAAGGCGGCGGGCGGTTGGGGCCAGAACTGGACCAACGCCAACTGGAACGCCGACGGATACACCAGCAACGCCAACGCCGGAGCTGCCCTCAACACCGCCGGCGACGACATCAAGAATTGCATGAGCTGGCAGGCCGCCCTGATCCTGGGGTTCAAAGTTTCCGACGCCCTGCTGTTCGAAGCCGGCGCCGGGTACCGCAGCGACGACAACGACGCCGCCTCCGACAACGACGACGCCTGGTCGGCCTATCTGCAGGCGGTCGTGACCCTGGCACCGGGCGTCTACATCGTCCCGGAAGTGGGTTACTTCGACTTCATGGACAACGCCGCGGGCGAGGACGAAGGCTACCGGTGGTATGCCGGCGCCAAGTGGCAGATCGATTTCTAGTTCCGGCTGACATTATCGATAATAGCGCCCGGGGAGAGTTCCCCGGGCTATTATTTCAATTCGTAGCTGATTCCCGCCGTTCTTTTCTGGTCGCCGGTTTTCAAAAGCACCAGCAGTTCGTACCTCATGCTGACCGCCGCGTCGACAATCTCCTTCTGGGTCGAGGGGTCCGTCAGGACGACCGTAACATTGTGGGTGGAGCCCGGCTCGATGTCATCCTTCATTTTCATGTCCTTGAGCATCTTGCGGTGCTCGGCGTTGGCCATGATCTGGAAGGTGACCTTGATCCCCTCCACCAGCACCTCGCGGGTGTCCATTTTCATGCTACCCGCGCCCGATCCATGGCCGTGGCTATGCTGGGCCCACGAAAAGCCGGGAATCAGCATGCCAAGAACGCCTAAGCCCAGAACCAACCATTGAAATCGTTTCATATGCCATCCTCTCTTTTCAGTGTTGCATGTCGGAGGCCTGCAGTCGCCCGCGTTTGAGTGCGCGTTCCTTTACCATCGCAAAAATGACGGGGGTGATGATGAGCACGTGGATGGTGGAGGTGACGACCCCGCCGATGATGGGGGCCGCGATCGGCTTCATGACGTCCGCGCCGACCCCGGCCGACCACATGATCGGGATCAGGCCGATCAGGGTGGTGCCCACCGTCATGAGTTTCGGCCGCAGCCGCAGCACCGAGCCCTCGACGGTGGCGTCGCGGATGTCCCGTGAACTGACCGGGCCCTGCTGCAGCCGGCGGTCAAGGGCCTCGTGAAGATAGATAATCATCACGACACCGGTTTCCACGGCAATCCCGTACAAAGCGATGTAGCCAATCCAGACGGCCACGCTGAAGTTGTAGCCCAGCAGATACTGCAGGATCACACCGCCGGTCATGGCATACAGCACGGCGACCATCAGGATGATCGACTCGGATATGGAATGAAACGTCATGTAGAGCAGGATGAAGATCACGAAAAACACGACCGGCAGCAGGATCTTCAGCCGCTCCTTGGCTCTCAGCTGGAACTCGTACTGGCCGCTCCACGAAAGAAAGTACCCGGCGGGAAGCTTCAGCCGTTCCCCGATCGCCCGTTTGGCCTCCTCGACATAGCCTCCGATATCCCTTGCCGTGACGTCGATGAACACGTACCCGGCCAGCATGGCATCCTCGTCCCGGATCATTGCCGGCCCGGTGGTCACACGAATATCGGCCAGCTGGGACAAAGGGATCTGCGCCATGCCCAGTCCGGGAGCAGCGCTCCCTTCCATCTTCGTCGTGCTCCCCATCCGAGCCGGCACCTGAATGCGTTTGAGCTTCTCGACGTCATCGCGCAGCTCGCGGGGGTAGCGAACGTTGACCGGGTAGCGTTCCCGGCCCTCGACCGTACGGGTGATGTTCATGCCGCCGATGGCCGACTGGATCACTTCCTGGACCTCCCCCACCGTCAGGCCGTAGCGGGCGATGGCATCGCGCTGGATGTCGATGTCGATGAAGAACCCTCCGGCCACCCGCTCGGCGTAGACGCTGCGGGTCCCCGGGACGTCCTTTAAGATACCCTCGATCTGGATGCCCAGATCCTGGATGGTGCTCAGGTTGGGGCCGAAAACCTTGATACCCACGGGGGTGCGGATGCCGGTGCTGAGCATGTCGATCCGGGCGCGGATCGGCATGGTCCAGGCGTTCTGAAGCCCCGGAAACTGCATCTTCCGATCCATCTGCTCCACGAGCTCTTCGTAGGTCAGGGGGCGTTCGGCGCCCAACTGAACGGCGCCGGGTCGGTGGCGGTTTCGGCCCGACCGGCTTTTCCGAAAACGGTCTCGACCTCGGGGAAGCTTTTCAGGATCTTGTCCTGAATGGCCAAAAGCCTGCCGGCTTCGGTCACAGAGATGCCGGGGCTGGTGACCGGCATGTAGAAGATGGTGCCCTCGTAAAGCGGCGGCATGAATTCGCTTCCGATGCGGATCATCAGGACCACGCTGAGCGGGATCAGCAAGAAATTGATGAACAGGGCGGTCTTCCTGAACCGCAGTACCCAGCGGATGACCGGTTCATAGATCCATCTCAAAAACCGCGAGATGGGATTGACGGCCTCCGGTTTGAGGCGTTTGCCTTTCAGAAAAAGCGTCATCAGCACCGGGACCAGGGTGATGGCGAGGATGGAGGAGGCGGCCATGGCGAATGTCTTGGTGAAGGCCAGCGGCCGGAACAGCCGTCCCTCCTGAGCTTCCAGCATGAAGACGGGCACAAAGGAAATGATGATGATGATCAGAGCGAAAAAAATACCCCGGCCCACCTGCTGGCAGGCGCGGACCAGGGTAGCGGAGCTGTTCCGGCGGTCTTCTTCCGTGCCTTCGGACAAGCGGCGGTAGCCGTTTTCCACCATGACGATGGAGGCATCCACCAGAACGCCGATGGAAAGCGCGATGCCGCCGAGCGACATGATGTTGGAGGTGATCTGCAGAAAGTACATGGGGATGAAAGAGATCAGGACAGCGATCGGCAGGACGAAGATCGGCACGAAGGCGGAGCGAAAATGCAGCAGGAAAACGATCACCACGAGGCTGACGACCACGATTTCTTCGATCAGCGTCTTCTGCAGGTTTTCGATGGACAAACGGATCAGCTCGGAGCGGTCGTAGGTGGGAACGATCCGGACGCCCTCCGGCAGCCCGGCGGTGATCTCGTTCAGCTTCGCCTTGACGGCATTGATGACGTTGAGGGCGTTTTCGCCGTGGCGCATCACCACGATCCCGCCGGCCACCTCGCCCCGTCCGTCCAGTTCCACGATCCCGCGGCGGATGTCCGGGCCGAGGGCGACGTGGGCGATGTCGCGCAGCAGCACGGGGGTTCCGCCCTTGCTCCCTACCACGATCGACTGGATGTCTGCCGGCGACTTGATGTAGCCCCGGCCGCGCACCATGTACTCTCGGCCGGACATCTCGAGCAGCCGGCCTTCCACGTCGTTGTTGGACATCTTGATGCGCTCCATCACCTCGCGGATGGAAAGCCCATAGGACGAAAGACGGTTGGGGTCGATGTTGACCTGGTACTGTTTGACGAAGCCGCCCACGCTGGCGACCTCCGCCACCCCTTCGACGCTTGCCAGGGCATAGCGGATGTACCAGTCCTGCAGAGTTCGCAGGAAGGCGAGATCGTGCCGGCCGCTTTCATCCACCAGGGCATAGGTGAACACCCAACCCACCCCCGTCGCGTCCGGGCCGAGGACCGGAACGGC
>JALOPB010000263.1 GCA_025454115.1 Desulfobacterales bacterium
GCTTCGCAGCCGCTCCATCAGAGCCGTGCTGAGCCAGCGGGAGATCGGATGCTGGGTCTTCGACGAGGCCCACTGTGTGTCAAAGTGGGGCCACGACTTTAGGCCCGATTACCTTTACGCGGCGAGATTCATCCGAGAGTTCGCAGGCGACTTCAGCCAACCCGTACCCCCGGTCTGCTGTTTCACCGCTACGGCCAAGTCCGACGTGATCGACGACATCACATCGCACTTCAAGGACGAACTCGGCCATGAGCTGAAGCTGTTCGCCGGCGGGGTCGAGCGCGAGAACCTTGATTTCGAAGTGGAACCGATGCCTATCGCCGAAAGGTATGATCGGGCATTTCAGATTCTCACGGAGAGCTTCGCGGCCGACGGTTCCGGCAGTGCGATCGTGTATGCCGAGACCCGGCAGGGCACAGAAGAAATCAGGGACTTCCTGCAAAGCCAGGGGATGGAAGCGGAGGCATTTCACGGCGGGCTGGACGCCAAGAAGAAACGCGATATCATCGATGCCTTCGTCGCCGGTCGGACCCGCGTCATCTGCGCCACCAACGCCTTCGGCATGGGCATCGACAAGCCCGACGTCCGGCTGGTCCTGCACTTCGAGATGCCGGGCTCGCTCGAAAATTACATCCAGGAGGCCGGCCGGGCTGGAAGGGACGGTGAACCCGCCCGGTGCGTGCTCCTTTATGACCCTGCCGATGCTAACCTCCAGTTCAGCAAAGGGGCGATGTCGGAAGTCAAGAAGCGCGAGATCGAGCGCATCCTCCGCGCTTTGCGGCGGGCCAAGCGCAACAAGTTCGGCGAAATCGTCATCACGAGCGACGAACTTTTGCGCGATGAGGACCTGGCCGACCTGCACGAAGAAAGGAAGGATGCGCGGGATACCAAGGTCAAAACAGCTATTGCGTGGCTCGAGCGAGGGGGTTTCTTGAGCCGCGATGAAAATATGACCGAGGTGTTCCAGGGCCGGCCACGGGTCAAGGATCTCGACCAGGCGCGGGCTATCATTGCAACGCTGCACTTGCCCGGATATGTCGCCTCCCTGTGGCTGAACATCCTCAGCGTTCTGTTCAACGCCCCCGAAGACCAAGGGCTCAGCGCCGACAGCATTGCCGAGAGACTGTTCTCAAACCGGGAGCGGCTCCAGCAGGCCGAAGCGGCCTGGAAGCTCACCCCGGCGCAGATCGTAATTCGGGTTCTTCACGACATGGCTGAAGCCCGCCTTATCGATCGTGGGATCATGTTGACCGCCATCCTGCGGCCCAAGGGCAAAGGCAATGCCATGCTGGTCCTGCAAGCGGTGTCTGACCTTGAGCAGCGCCTCATCGCACTAATGCAGGCGGAGGACCCGAACGCCGATGACGGGAGATGGGTAGAACTCGACGTGCGCCGAGTGGCCCAGAGGCTGAGGAACGACGGTTCGGAGGTCAACCCGCTTGCGGTCAGGGCCCTCGTAAAGAGTCTTTCGATAGACGGCAAGGGGCTTGCCGCCGGCCTCGGCAGCATCGAGCTCCAACACCTCGGCAGGGACCGGTATCGCATGAGGTTGCAGCGAAACTGGGGGGCGATTAAGAAGACGGCGCAGCTCAGGCGGGACGTTTCCTACGTCATCCTGAAGGTCCTCCTCGATATGGCCGAAAAGGCGTCGGGCGAAGCCGGGAAGGCGCCTGCCGGCGATGTCACCCTCACGGTGTCGACCAATGAACTTTCGGCTGCCGTGCTTGCGGACATCACCTTGCGGTCCGAGATAAAAAACTCACTGGCTGCGATCGATCGCGCGCTCATGTTCCTGCACGAGCACAAGGCCATCACCCTGCAGGGCGGATTGGCGATCATGCGGCAGGCCATGACCATCCGGCTGAATTCGGAAGACAAGGCCAGGCGATACACCATGGGGGATTTCAGGCCGCTTGCCGTTCACTACCGCGAGAAACGATTCCATGTGCACGTGATGCTGGAGTACGCCCAGTTGGCCCTGGACAAGATCGCCCGTGCTCTTCATCTGGTGCTGGACTACTTCAGCCTCGGACGCATCAAATTCGTGCGGAAATATTTTGCCGACCGGAAGGACGTGATCGAAAGGGCCATCACCCAGGAGGCCTACCGGAACATCGTCGAAAAGCTCGGCAACCCGGTTCAAATCTCCACGATAGGCAGCCCCCTGGAGCAAAACACCCTCATTCTCGCAGGACCCGGTTCCGGGAAAACCACAGTGGTCGCGCACCGCTGCGCTTACCTGCTGCAGGTCGAGCGCGTGCCGGCCCGGCAGATACTTGTGCTCTGCTTCAACCACAGCGCCGCGGTGAGCCTCCGCAAACGGCTGAACACCCTCGTCGGCAAAGACGCCCGGGGTGTGCTGGTGGCTACTTATCACGGGGCCGCGATGCGGATCGCAGGCATCTCCGTGAGAGACATGGCCGAGGCCAACCGGGACCGGGAGATCGATTTCGGGAAGATCATTACCGATGCCGTGCGTCTACTCAAGGGCGAAGCTGATGTGCCTGGCGTCCAGCCGGACGAGATACGGGAACAACTCCTGGGGGGCTACAGCCACATCCTGGTGGACGAGTACCAGGACATCGACCAGGCCCAGTATGACCTCGTATCGGCCATCGCCGGCCGCACCCTGGAGGACGGCGAGGGACGGTTGTCGATCATGGCAGTCGGCGACGACGATCAGAACATTTACGCATTTCGGGGCGCCAACGTTGAATTCATCCGTAAGTTCCAGAAGGACTACCCGGCGAAGGTGGTGCACCTCGTTGAAAATTACAGGTCCGCCAGGCACATCATCGACGCCTCCAACCGGCTGATCGGGCACAACAAGGACCGGATGAAGACCGGCCACCCCATCCTCATCAACCGCGAAAGGGGCGCTAACCTACCGGGTGGCCGGTGGGAGAATCTCGACCCGGTGACCAAGGGCCGGGTGCAGGTGATCGGCGTAAAGGATCGGCATCATCAGGCCGGGTGCGTGAAATCCGAGCTGGAGCGCCTGAGAGGGCTTTCGCCGGACTTGGACTGGGCCGACTGCGCGATTCTGGCGCGGAGCCGCAAGGACCTGGCGCCGGTCCGGTCCGTGCTGGAGGAGGCGGGGCTTCCCGTGAAGGTTCTCCTCGAAACAGGCCTGCCGCTGCACCGCGTGCGCGAGTTCGCAGCGTTCATCAAGGCGTTGTCCGATCGCAAGGCGGAAAACCGCAAGGCCTCGGAGCTGCTGGGCATGCTCGATGAGCTGAGTTCGAATAGCCGGGGCAGCCCCTGGTGGCGAATGCTGGAGGGCTTCGTCCGTGCCCTGGTCGATGAAACCGCGGACGCCATGCTGCCGGTCGGGTGGGCCATCGACGCGCTTTACGACGACTTCATCGCCGAGCAGCGGCGCGAAAAATCGCTGGGCAGCGGGATATTTCTCGGCACGATCCACTCCACCAAGGGGCTGGAGTTCGCCCATGCGATCATCCTCGACGGCGGCTGGCCGTGGTCGGACGACCCGGCCCGCATCGAAGAGGAGCGCCGCACTCTGTACGTCGGCATGACGCGGGCCAGGGAAACCCTCGCCCTGATGAGGCTGGGAGGGGGATAGCGCATTGCGGCAATACGACGTGCTGGGCTTGAGCGATATCTATCTCGACTACGCTGGCGGATTTCCGCAGAACCACGCCATTCATGCGCATTTAGCGCAGATTCAGGCCGGGGAGAAAGTTTCTCTGGCAGCCGAAGACGCGGCAATAACGATTTGCGACCAAGAGAGGTTCTGTGTGGGCCGGTTGTCGCAAAGTGCGTCCAGCCGATGGATAGACAAGTTGGACCGAATCAGCGAGGTGCGCGTGGTGGCCATGATGGAACGCGACCGAATGGATCCGCAGGAGGATTTCCGGGATCGTATCAGGGCGGAGAAATGGGAAGCGCCGGTGCTTGAAATTGTTTTCGGGTGAGCCGATTAATCCTATCCTCCTATGTGCACGCACCATATCCAGAAAAAAAAATAAACTCATGGGCTGATCGCCCATCTCATCGATGAGCAGAAAACAGAACGGCGGCTTCAATAACGCCCCGGTCAATTTCTTGCTAAAATCCTTAGGCTGGTATATCGTGCGACTCCATTGAATTTCTTAAGGAGGTGATCGCATGCAAAAAGGCAAACTTCTGAGACTGGCAGCTATGGCAGCCGTTCTGGTGGCACTTCCGGCCTTGGTGGCCGCGGCCGAGGTGGTGCTCTATTCCTCCAACCCGTCCGAGCTGATCGACATGGTCAGCAAGGGTTTTGAGGAAAAAGCCGGCATTAAGGTCTCCGTGGTCCGCCTCGGAACCGGCGAGGCCATGAAACGCATTGCCGCCGAAAAGGAAAAACCGCTGTGCGATGTCTTCTGGAGCGGGGATGTGGCCGTTCTGGAGAATGCGAAGGAGAACTTCCAGGCCTACCAGTCCCCTGAAGCGGCTGGGCTGCCCGCCGGTTATATTGAAAAAGACGCTCGCTGGACAGCCAGCAATGCGCACGTGATGATCATCATGGTCAACAAGGCCTTGGTCAAGGAAGCTGATCTGCCGAAAACCTGGAATGACCTGTTCGCGCCGCAGTGGAAGGGCAAGGTGGTCATGGCCAACCCGGAAAAGTCCGGATCGGCTTACGCCCAGGCCTACGGCATCTACAAGCTCTACGGCATGGACGGCATCCAGAAGCTTATCGGTAACGCCAAGATCTTAGACAGCTCAAGTCTTATTTACAAAGGCGTGGCAGCCGGCGAATACCCCTTGGGGGTCACCATGGAATACGCCGCCCACCGGTACATCGAGGGCGGGGACAAGAACGTTGGAATCATCTATCCTGCCGACGGGGCGTTTATGGCTCCCGAGGCGCTGGGTATCGTCAAGAACTGCCCCCATCCGGCCGAGGCCAAGAAATTCGTTGATTATCTCCTCAGCAAGAAAGTGGTCGACGAGATCTTTGCGAAATTTTCCCGCCGCCCAGCCAGGCCTGATGCGGTCGATGTGGCAGGCCTTCCCGCTGTGCAAAAAATCCCGCTGCTCAAAAGCTACGACACCATGGAGGCCAACGCCTTAGAGAAAGAAATTCTAAAGAAATGGAAGGAGATCGTTCTCTCCCGCTAACTCCATGCGTGTTCAGCTCAATGGTATCACCAAATGTTTCGGCGCGACGCGGGCGATTGACGACATCAGCCTGACCATCGAGGAGGGCGACTTCTTCACCCTCCTCGGCCCCAGCGGTTGTGGTAAAACAACGCTGCTCCGGACGATCGCGGGGTTCCACAGTCCCGACTCGGGCGAGATCCGCTTCGGCGACCGGGTGATCAACTCCATCCCGCCCCACCAGCGGGAAACCGGAATGGTCTTCCAGAACTACGCTCTTTTCCCGCACCTCTCCGTTTTCGACAATGTCGCCTACGGCCTGCGGGCACGCAGGATTTCTCGCACGGAGACGGCCGGCCGCGTTGCCGAGATCCTCAAAAGCGTTCAATTGGGCGGTTTGGAGGGCAGATTCCCCAGCCAGCTGAGCGGGGGCCAGCAGCAGCGGGTGGCGCTCGCCCGCGCCTTAGTCATCTCGCCTCAGATTCTCCTGATGGACGAACCCCTCTCAAACTTGGATGCGAAGCTGCGAGTCAGCATGCGCGAGGAAATCCGGCGCATTCAGAAGCGCATGGGCATCACAACGATCTACGTGACCCACGACCAGGAAGAGGCCATGGCCGTCTCGGACCAGATCGCCATCCTGAACCGGGGGCGGCTTGAACAGGCGGGAACGCCTGCAGGGATCTACTTTCGCCCCGCCAGCCGCTTTGCCGCCGAGTTTATGGGCGGCAGCAACATTCTGGAATTTCCCGTCATCGCTTATGATGCGCAAACCGAGGAGATCGTTGCAGGGGCGGGCGGTCAAAAAATATATTTCAAGGGCGACAAACCCACTGGCCGATCGATCACTGTGTCCATCCGACCGGAATGGATTCGCGTCGTACCCTCGTCCGGGCCTGAAGATCGGAATGTTCTGGCCGGAACCGTTGTAAGCAGCAGCTTCTTGGGGGCTATGGTGCGCTACCGCGTCTCCGGCCCGGAAGGCAAGGAGCTGACGATCGAGGTGCACCATCCCGATGAGGGCGACATTCGGGCCGACGGGGAACAGCTTATGTATCAGATCCCTGCGGACCGCCTGGTTGTTCTGCGGGGGTGACGGTGGGCGCGTTGTCCAAGCATTTTCATACCTGGAACCTCATCCTGCTGCTTGCTTTCTCACTGCTTGCTTTCACCGTCGTCTACCCGATCCTTTTCATCTTCAAGGCCAGCTTCGTGGATGCCGATACCGGCGCATTCTCGCTGAAGAGCTACGGCGCGTTCTTCCACTATCCGTTTTACATGCGCTGCCTGAAAAACAGCTTGTTCGTGAGCGCCTTGGCCACACTATTCTCGCTCTTTCTGGGGATCCCGTTTGCTTTTTTTCTCTCGCGTTACCGAATCCCGGGGAAAAACCTCCTGAAAACTCTGGGCACCCTGCCGCTGATCCTGCCGACCTTCATCGGCGCCGAAGCCTGGTTGCTTCTCCTGGGACGCAACGGGCTTTTTGCCAGGATCTTTCAGCAGATCGGACTGGACGTACCGTCTATCTATGGCTGGAAGGGAATCGTCCTGGTCTTTACGCTCCAGTTTTTTCCCTTCGTCTTTTTGATGGTCTCGGCCGCCATCAACGCCATCGACCGCTCCCTGGAAGAGGCGGGAACGAACCTGGGCGCCGGGCGGTTGCGCGTTTTTTTCACCATCACGCTTCCGCTGGTCACACCCGCCATCCTTTCCGGGGCGCTCGTGGTGTTTTATCTCTGCATCGAGAACTTCGGCGTTCCAACTCTGATCGGCGAGGACTTCCGCGTGCTTTCCGTGCAGGCCTACAACGAATTCATCAGCGAGATGGGCGGGAACCCTTCCATGGCCGGAGCGCTCAGCATGGTCCTTCTCGCTATCACCCTGGCCCTTACCATTTTGCAGAAGTACTGGATCGGGCGAAAGAACTACGCCATGACCTCCCTCAATCCGCAGGAGATCAAAACGCTCCGGCCGTTGCCGACCTTTATCATCTGGTGCTTCTGCGCCGGGCTGGTCTTCGTGGCCCTTTTCCCGTTTGCGGTGGTTATGATCTCTTCGGTCACCAAAACCTCCGGGCCGGTCATGTATTACGGCCAGTTCAGCCTCGATAACTTCATCCGTGCCTTCACCATCGCTCCGCGGCCCATCGTCAACTCTTTCTTCTTAGCCACCACGGCCACGATGATCGGCATCGTTTTCGGTATCGTTATAAGCTACCTCCTGGTCCGCAAACGCGGTGCAGTCAGCTATCTTCTGGACATTTTGGTGATGCTGCCGCTGGCCATCGCGGGTACCGTGCAGGGCATCGCGCTCGCCGCCGCATACAACAAGGGCCCGATCGTCCTCACCGGCACCTGGATGATCCTGGTCCTGGCTTATTTCATCCGCAAGGTGCCCTACTCCATCAAGACGACCGCCTCTCTCTTGCAGCAGATCGACCGGTCCATCGAAGACGCGTCCATCAACCTAGGCGTGCCGCCGGTCCGATCTTTCATCAAGGTTGTCATCCCCATCATGATGCCCGGCATCATCGCCGGCGCCATCATTATGTGGGTAACGACCTTGGCCGAGCTCAGCTCCACCATCGTGCTCTACTACGGTCCCTGGGCCACAATGACCGTGGAGGTCTTTCAGCGCATTGGTAGCGGCGACTTCGGTCCCGCCTCTGCCTACGCCACGATTCTTATCATTTCGGTCCTGATTCCTCTTTTCATCCTCAACCGGGTTTCGGGGAGGGACTTGGCCACTTCCCTGAAGTAGGAAGGGAGCTTCAGGATGGGATTGGTTTGAGTCTTTAAAGAAGTTCGATTTTCAGGGCTGAATCGTATCCATAAATCATTGCCCGTCGTCTATCGTGTAGAATCAGCGAGGTGCGGGTGGTTGCCATGATGGAACGCGACCGCCTGGACCCTCAAGAAGGTTTCAGGGTCCGTATCAGGGCGGAGAGATGGGGAATCGCCGGTGCTCGAAATTGCTTTCGTGCGAGCGACCGCCTGGACCCTCAAGAAGGTTTCAGGGTCCGTATCAGGGCGGAGAGATGGGGAATCGCCGGTGCTCGAAATTGCTTTCGTGCGACTCTTTTTATCCGGTTGTTTCCAATCAACGGGTTTTCCTTTTTTTCGGAAAAGAGAGACTGGCGGAGATTTCAAAGTAACCCAAAATGCAAGAACGCAGAGGATCCCCGCTGGGACATCCCGCATTTAAAACCGAACGCTGGTTTGATACGCTGTCACTGTACGTAATAAAACGATAATTGACTGAGTTTTGCAAGAAGTTCATTATCTGCCTGTTTTTCTACAAAAACAAGAAAGGAGGCAGCGATGAACTTCGAATCTGTTTCTGTAGAAAGTCCCCGTTTAGACCCCTCTCAGGCAAGTTCTCCCGGCGA
>JALOPB010000264.1 GCA_025454115.1 Desulfobacterales bacterium
TTGTCCTGAATGGCGATTTCTGCTCCGCGCTTGGTGTCCTCACCCAGGGATGCATCCGGGCCGGCCACGACCATCCAGTAGGCGATGTGAATGGGCTGGCCCTTTTTGACCGTGACCACCCCCAGCGGATCCTTGGGCGGAGCGGCCTGGGCGGTGCTCATTATCGCGAACCCAATGACCAGAAACAGTGCAATCAAAAAAACGAAACGACGGTTCATGACAGCCTCCTTTGGCGATGAGTTGGATTGGGTTAAAGTATCAGGGTCTCCGACACTCGACGGGCGAACGGCAATCCCGAGGTCCAGGAGCGGAAAGAATTTACTAAACGGCCTTCAGTCTGTCAAGTGGCCTAAAAAAGTACCACTTGGTATAATAAAAAGCTCTACGCGATATCTGGGCCGGGTGTCGTCTGCGGTTTTCGCTCACTGCGGATTGAGTGTAACGCAGAGGAAATGATGGGGTTACCGTTGCCGGCGGGCGCGTTCCACCTCGCGCTTGCGATCGCGTTCACGCAGGGCCTCGCGCTTGTCGAACTCGCGTTTGCCCTTCGCCAGGGCGAGCGTGATTTTGGCCTTGCCGGCTTTGAAGTAGAGTTTCAGCGGAACCAGCGTATGACCCTGTTCGTTCGCCTTGGCGTAGAGGCGCAGGATTTCGCGTTTGTGCAACAGGAGCTTGCGCACCCGCAGGGGATCGTGGTTGTTGTAGTAAGCGAACGGATAGGGGCTGATGTGCATCTGGTAAAGCCAGACCTCACCGTCCTTGACCTTGGCATAGGAGTCTTTCAGGTTGGCCTTGCCCAGGCGCAGGGATTGCACCTCGGTGCCGGTCAATACCAGGCCGGCTTCGTATTGATCCACGATGGTGTAGTCGTGCCGGGCCTTGCGGTTTTCGGCGACGATTTTGATGGGGCCTTTTTCCATCACGCCTGCATATCGCGGCGGTGATTGGCCACCAGCTCGCCGAAGGAGTCGCGCAGGACTTCAAAAACTTCGCGGGCCGTCCGCAGGCTCAAGGCTTTTTTGACCATTTTTTTGGACTCGGCCAGACTGATGGAACGGATCATACGTTTGACGAGCGGGATGGCCTGCGGGTTCATGCTCAGCTCGTCCAGGCCGAGGCCGAGCAGCAGCGGGGCATGCAGCGGCCGTCCGGCCATTTCTCCGCACATATGAACGGGGATGCGGTTGGCCCGGGCGACATCCGCCGTATGCTTGATCATGCGGATCACGGCCGGATCGAGAGGCTGGTACATGTGGGCCACCTGTTTGTTCCCGCGGTCGATGGCCAGCCCGTACTGAATCAGGTCATTGGTGCCGATACTGAAGAAGTCGACCTCCTTCGCTAACACATCGGCCATCACCACCGCGGCCGGAACCTCGATCATGATGCCCACGGGAATGTCCCGTTTGTACGGCAGGCCGTCCGCAGCGAGGGATGCGGCGGCATCGTCCAGGAAGCGCTTGGCGAGCTGGATTTCGAAGTAGGCGGATATCAAGGGGAACATCAGGCGCACGTTCCCGAACGCGGCCGCCCTCAGGATGGCCCGCAACTGGGTTTTGAAGACATCCGGTCGTTTCAGGCAATAGCGAATGGCCCGCAGCCCCAGGGCCGGGTTCTGCTCGTCATGGCTGAGGTCGGAATGAATGGCCTTGTCGCCGTTGATGTCGAGGGTGCGGAAGATCACCGGCCGAGGCGCCATGACCTCGACTACATCACGGTAGTTTTCGAACAGTTCGTTTTCGGACGGGAATACGGTCCGGCCGAGGTACTGAAACTCGGTGCGGTACAGACCGATGCCGGCCGCGCCGTAGTTGATGGCGGATACCACCTCCTCGGGAAACTCGATGTTGGCGAGCACGTCGAAATGCCGCCGGTCGGTGGTTTCGGTCTTGAGATGACTTTCGCGGGTGATCACCGCTTTGTAACGCTCGAAGCGCGTCTGGCGTTCTTCGTATTCCAGCAGCGTTTTTTCGGTCGGGTGCACAACGACGACGCCGTCGGTTCCATCGACGATGATGACGTCGTCGTTATGGATGGTTTGGGTGGCGGTTTCCAGCCCGACGACTGCGGGGATTTCCAGGGTCTGAGCGATGATGCCCGTGTGGGATGTCTTACCGCCAAGATTGGTGATGAACCCCTTGACACGCTCGAGATTGATCTGGCTGGTGTCGGCCGGTGAGAGGTCATGGGCCACCAAAATGACGCGTTTGTCGATTCGGGCGATGTCCGGCGCCTCTACCCCGGTCAGATGACGCATCACCAGATCGGAAACGTGGGTAATGTCCGCTACGCGCTCACGCATGTATGCATCGGGCATTTCTTGGAAAGCGGCTTTAATCCGGCCGACCACCGACTTCAGCGCCCATTCGGCATTAACGCGCTCCGTCTCGATGGTTTCGATGGTGCGCCCATAGAGCATCTTGTCATTCAGCAGCGCCATCTGAGTTTCCAAAATGACCGCTTTCTGCACTTCCCGGGAGCTGTTTTCGATAATGGCTCGAAGTGCCGATTTGGCGTACTGAACGGCTGACTTGAATCGCTTGACCTCGGCGTTAATGCGTTTTTCGGCAATCGCGTAGCGCGTTATGACATCCACCCCACTGCGGTCCACCAGATAGGCCTTGCCGATACAGATGCCGGCCGAGGCGTTGATTCCTTTTAGAACGATTTCTTCCTTACCTGATTTTTGCATCGGTCGCTATTCCCCGAAACCGCTTTCAACCAGACCGGCCAGTGCGTCGAGAACGGGAGCATCCTGCGGGTCGTCGACGGCCAAGGTTAAAATGGAGCCCTTCTCGCAGGATAGAGTCAGGACGTCCATGACGGAAGCGGCGTCAGCCCGTTCTGCCGCACGAAGGATCCACACCCCGCCGCGGGCGGTCTTCGCGATACGGGCAATCTGGACTGCCGAGCGCGCATGCAGTCCTAATTCATTGACGAGCGTGACATTACGTGTGAGGCCCATTTGATTCAAATATAGCCCAAGCCGTGTTCATTGACAAGGCTGCAAACGGCTGGTAGTTCACTGGAACCCGTACCCAAAATAAGGAGAAGGATATGGCCGACACGGTGCTGATTTTCGGAAAGGACACGTGACCCTATACCCGGGCGGCTCGTGAAGCCTACGTTCGCAAAGGCCAGCCGGTGGAATTCGTGGATGTCCTGCGAGACCAAGCCGGGATGGCCCGCATGCTGCAACGTTCGGACGGTCAACGTCGAGTTCCGGTGATTATCGCAGACGGAAAGGTGACCATCGGTTTTGACGGTGGGTCCTGACGCGTATAGGGTGTTCGGCTGGAAGTCGAACGACCGGTCGGAGATGCAAGCGTGCCGATCACGCCAGGAGAAGAAATCGCCCTGCGGAGCCAGGTGCAGGAAGCGGAAAGAAAACTCGCGCGCCTGCGTGGAGAGACCTCTGCTCTGCGCCGCCAGAATGAGCAGCTTTCCGCTCTCCACGAAACGTCACTCGGGCTGATCGACCGCCTCGACAAGGAGGAGCTGCTTGAAGCCATTCTCCAGAGGGCCGCTCTTCTGACCGACACCGCACACGGTTACATTTATTTGCTGGAGCCCGATGCCAGCGCCATGCAGATGCGGGTGGGGATGGGGTTTTTCAAGAGCCAGATCGGACTGCAGGTAGCGCTCGGAGAGGGCCTGGGGGGCAAGGTCTGGCAAAGCGAAGCCGTTCTGCGGGTCGACGATTATCGCGCCTGGAGCGGCCGGCTGACCGGCAAGAGCTTCGACTCGCTGCGCTCCATTGTGGGGATCCCGCTGAAGTACCGGGGGCGTGTCGAGGGGGTCATCGGCCTGGCCCATGTCGAGGCCGGCAAGAGTTTTCGTGATGCAGATGTGGTGGCCCTCAAGCGCTTTGCCGGACTAGCCACCATTGCCCTCGATAAGGCGAAGCTTTACACCGACGCCCGCAGGGAACTCGCCGAGCGCCGGCGTGCGGAGGAGGTCCTGCGTAAGAGCGAGGAGCGTTACCGCCTGCTGATCGAGTCTTCTCCCGACCCGATTGTGGTTTACAATCTGCAGGGCGAGGCGGTGTTGGTGAACCCCGCCTTCGAGCAGGTTTTCGGCCTGCGCCGTGAGGAGCTGATCGGCAAGAACATCGACTTCGTGCCGGAGGAAAGCTGGCCGGAAACCCGCGAGGCGATCGAAAACATGCTGAGCGGTCAGAAGATCCATCTGTTCGAGACCAAGCGCCTGACCCGGGACGGTCGCTTGTTGGATGTGCAACTGAGCTCAACCCTTTATTTTGACGAAGAAGGCAATCCCGCCGGCAACATCGTCACGCTACGCGACATCAGCGCCCAGAAGAACGCCGAGCGCGAATTGTTGAAATATCATAGTCAACTGGGCGAGCGGGTCGCCGAGCGCACGGCGGAGCTGGCCAAAGCCAACGCCCAGCTAGCCCAGGAAGTGGAGGACCGTAAACGGGCCGAAACCGAGTTGCGCAAACGTGAAAAAGAACTCAAGGCCCAATCCCTGCATCTGGAGGAAGTCAACACCGCCTTGCGAGTGCTCCTCAAACAACGTGAAGACGATAAGAAGGAGCTGGGGGCCATCGTTACCTCGAACGTTCGGGAACTCATCGGTCCGTATCTGGACCGGCTGAAGAAAGGCCGACTCGCGGCGGTGCAAAAAACCCTGGTGGATATCCTGGAAAGCAACTTGAA
>JALOPB010000265.1 GCA_025454115.1 Desulfobacterales bacterium
GCCGTCGAATTCGCCCGCGGGGTGCTCGACCCTCTTAACGTTCTCGCCGAAACGGCACCATTGAAGTTCGAGAACGGGCGAGTAGCCTGCCCGCCCGAGTTTCGCTCCGCGTTCCGCCAGTATGGGCAGGACGGTTGGACGGCTGCAGTCCGCGACCCGGAATACGGCGGTCAGGGGTTTCCCCACATGCTGCGGATCGTGATCAACGACCTCATGTACGGCGCCTGCCAGTCCTTCAATATGGCCCCCAGCCTGACGCACGGCGCCGCCCACCTGATCGAAAGCTTCGGATCGGAGGCGCTCAAGAAAACTTACGTCGCCAAGATGTTCGACGGAACATGGGCGGGAACGATGTGCCTCACCGAGCCGAATGCCGGCTCCAACCTCGCCGCTCTCGAAACGACCGCCACCCGGGCCGGTGACCACTTCAACATCAAGGGGTCCAAGATTTTCATATCCTGGGGCGAGCACGATCTGACCGAGAACATCATCCACCTCGTGCTGGCGCGCATCGAGGGCGCACCGGAAGGGGTGCGGGGGATTTCCCTCTTCGTGGTGCCCAAGATGCGGGTCCGCCCCGACGGCTCGCTGGCCGGGCCGAACGACGTGGTGTGCACGGGAGTCGAGGAAAAACTCGGGCTGCATGGATCGCCCACCGCCGCTTTGAGCTTCGGCAGCCGTGACGACTGCTGGGGCTACCTGTGCGGCCAGGAGAACCAGGGCCTGGCGCACATGTTTCAGATGATGAACCAGGCGCGCATCAACACCGGTGTGAGCGGAATGACGCTCGCCAGCACGGCCTATCAGAATGCCCTGGCCTACTGCAAGCAGCGCGTCCAGGGCAAGGACATCGCCCGCCGCCGGGCCGCGGACGTTCCCATCATCCGGCATCCGGACGTACGGCGCATGCTGTTGTGGATGAAAGCGATGGTGGACGGCATGCGCTCCATGATCTACACGGGGGCGCTCTGGTCCGATCTGGCCCTGGAGCTTCCGGACGGGGATGAAAAAAACCATTACCAGAATCTCGTCGACTTCATGACGCCGATCATCAAGGCCTATTGCTCCGAAATGGGTTTCCGTGTGTGCGAGACCGCCGTCCAATGCCTGGGGGGATACGGCTATTGCCGGGACTACCCGCTGGAGCAATACCTGCGGGATGCCAAGATCATGTCCCTGTACGAGGGCACCAACGGCATCCAGGCCATGGATCTGATGGGGCGCAAGATGACCCAGCGCGACGGTGCCTGCCTGAGGGCGTTCCGGACGGAGATCGAATCCTTCTGCCAGCGGCACCGCGAGCACGAGGCGCTCGGAGACCGGGTCCGGGCATTGGAGGGAGTGGCCCGGCGGCTCTGGGAGGCGGCGGCGGAGCTGACGCAGCGCCAGCAGACCGACCCGCTGCAGTGGGCCTCCTACTGCTACCCGGCACTGACGGCCTTCGGCGAAGCGGCGATTTGCTGGCGCCTGATCGACATGGCGGTCATCGCCGCCGGCGCCGTGCAAAAGAAGACGTCCGATTATTACGCCGGCAAGGTCTACCAGGCGGCCTATCTGGTGGACACGACCCTGCCGCACACGCTGGCCACCATCGAGACCTGCCTGCGGCCCGGCCGGGAGATCATCGACATTCCCGATGGGGCGTTTTAAGCATACGAGGGGCGTTCAATGATTAGAGAACTTCAAGAGGTCGTGGTGGTGGACGCCGTGCGCACGGCGTTCGGACGCGCGGGCGAAAAGGGGATTTTCTGGAAAACGCGGTCGGAGGATCTGTGCGTGCCCCTGCTGAAGGCGCTGATCGAACGCAATCCGCCGATCACCCCCGGCCACGTCGAGGACATCGTTTGGGGCGTGACCAACCAGGTCAAGGAGCAGGGCGGAACCCTGGGGCGCATGATCTCCATGCTGGCCGACTGGGGCTGGAGCGTGCCGGGCTGCAGCATCGACCGGATGTGCGCCGGCGGCCTGACCGCGATCGGCTTTGCCGCTGCCCAGATCGCATGCGGTGCGGCGGACTGCCTGGTTGCCGGCGGCGTCGAGCACCTGGGGCACCTGCCCATGGGATTCATGCGCGATCCGCACCCGCGCGCGGCCGAGGTCATGGGCGATGCCTCGGCCTTCAATATGGGCTTGACCGCCGAAAATATCCATGACCGCTTTTCGGAATTCATCCGGGAAGCGGCCGACCGTTACGCGGCGGAATGCCAGGCCAGGGCCGAACAAGCCATTCGAGCGGGGCGGATGCAGGCCATGATCGTTCCGGTCGACGTCGAGCTCCCCGATGGAACGCGCGGGGTGGCCGACCGCGATCAGCAGCCTCGCTTCGGAACCACGCTCGAGGCCCTGGCCAACCTGAAGACGCCCTTCCGTGAGAACGGCCGGGTGACGGCCGGAAATGCCTCCGGCCTCAACGACGGTGCGGCCGCCGCGCTGTTGATGAGTCGGAGCCAGGCCGACCGGCTCGGGCTGGCGCCGGTCATGCGCTGGGTGGCGACCGGAACGGCGGCGGTCGATCCGCGCCTGATGGGGACGGCACCGGTGCCGGCGATCGAAAGAGCCCTGCGCCAGGCCGGGTTGACCATTGCGGATGTCGATCTGATCGAACTCAACGAGGCCTTTGCCGTTCAGGTGCTGCACAATCTCAGCCGGCTGGGGCTTCAGGCCGACGATCCGCGGGTCAACGTCTGGGGCGGATCGATCGCCTACGGGCACCCGCTGGCCGCATCCGGTCCGCGGTTGGTGGCGTTTCTCCTGGGGCTTTTCCGTGAACGGCCGTCGGCGCGCTACGGGCTTACGGCCATGTGCGTCGGCCGGGGTCAGGGGTATGCCATGATATGGGAAAACATCACGCAGGCTTAGCCGACCGGACGCGTCGCACAGCGATGCGCGGGCCGGAGTGAAAAAGGCGGACCATGAATCTATCGAAGCTCCTCGAAAACACGGCCGAGCGCCTTCCGGACCGGATTGCCGTCCGCTTCGAGGGCCGGGACACCTCCTTCGATGCCCTGAACCGGCGGGTCAACCGGTTGGCCAACGGCTTGAGGACGGCGGGCCTCAACCGCGGCGACCGCTGCATCCTCATGATGCCGTCCGGCATCGACTTCATCTGCAGCTACTACGCCCTGGCCAAGCTGGGGGCGGCGATCATCCCCGTCAATTTCCTCTACCGCGTCCACGAGCTGGCGCACATCTTCCGCGACTCCGGTGCCAGGGCCTTCATCGGCATGGCGCCGTATCTGGAAGAGGCCCGCAAGGTGCTCGCCGATCTGCCGCAGATCCGGCTGAGGGTTGCGGCCGATGCTGCGAACGATCCCGATTTTGAGCCGCTCTCGGCGCTGAACGGCGCGGAGGATTTCCGCTCCGAGGAGATGGACGACCAGGATACGCTCGCGATTCTTTACACCTCCGGGACCACCGGCGCGCCCAAAGGCGCCATGCTCACGCATAAGAACCTCACCAGCAACGCCATGACCGTGGCGGACATGCGCCAGAACGGCCCGGAGGATGTCGTCATCGGGGTGCTCCCGCTGTACCACATTTACGGCCAGACGAGCGCGATGAACGCTTCCATCTACCTGGGCCTGACCTTTCATGTCTTCCGGGCCTTCGAGCCGCGGCCGGTCCTCGACATGATCGAGACCGAGACCAGCACCATCCTGATCGCCGTGCCGACCATCCTGAACCGGCTGCTGGGCGAGGCCGAGCGAGCCGGATTGCGGCGCTCATCGCTGCGGTACTGTGTTTCCGGCGGCGCTTCGCTGCCGGTCGAGATCCTGCGAAAGTTCGAGGACCGCTTTCAGGTCCGGATCTATGAAGGCTACGGGCTGACGGAGTGCTCACCGGTCTGTGTGGAAAACCCTTTCGGGAAAAAGACCAAACCCGGCTCCATCGGCCTGCCCATTCCCGGGTTCGAGGCACGGGTCGTGTCGCCGTCCCGGAGCGATGTGCCGGTCGGCGAGGTCGGCGAATTGCTCGTCCGGGGGCCGGGCGTGATGAAAGGGTATCTCAACCGGCCGGAGGCGACCGCCGCCGCCGTGGTCGACGGATGGCTGCATACCGGCGACATGGCGCGGATGGATGCCGAAGGCTACATCACCATCGTGGACCGCAAGAAGGACATGATCATCCGCGGCGGCTACAATGTCTACCCCCGCGAAGTCGAGGAGGTGCTCTTCCAGCATCCGGCGGTCTTCGAGGCCGGGGTGTACGGCGTTCCGCATGTCGACCTGGGCGAAGAGGTGGCGGCCAACGTGGTGCTCCAGCCCGGCTCGCAAATCGGCGTGCAGGAGCTGCGCGACTTCGTTCGGGCCCGGCTGGCGCCTTATAAGTATCCGCGCATCATCCGCTTGGTGAACGAGTTGCCCAAGAGCCATACCGGCAAGGTGCTGAAGCGCGAGCTGCGCCGGGAATGGTCGCAACCCCAAACCCATCAACCAGAGGAGGGATCTCCATGAAACGATTCATCGGTTGGGCCGTCTTGATCGTAATTTCGGCCGTGGCATTTTGCCCCCCGCTCATGGCGGCTGAAAAGGTGAAGTTGAGACTGCAGTGCGTCTACCCGGAATCCGCCCAGATGGGGCAGGCGACCAAGTTTTTCGTGCAGCGCGTCGCCGAGCTGACCGGCGGCAACCTCGAAATCACAATCTTCTGGCCGGACCAGCTCGTCAAGACGGCGGA
>JALOPB010000266.1 GCA_025454115.1 Desulfobacterales bacterium
CCGTCATCGATGGAGATCAGAACCGACTTTTTCGGAAGGGGCCCACGGTATTCCAAAAACGCCAGCAGCTCCTCGGGCGCAACGGCGTGGTAGCCGTTGTCTTTCAGGTATCGGATCTGTTCTCTGAACACGGCGGCGGGCATGCACAAGGGCGATTGGCAATCGTTGTCAAAACGGTGGTAGGTCAAAATTGGAACGGTTTGGTACCCGTCTGCGTAGATCCCTCCCTTGTTGCGCCAGCGTACCGGAATCACCACGGTCCGGCCTTTTTCGAAGCGCACGCCCGCATTGGCCTCCTCTACCCGCCATGCCTCCCGCGAGTCATTCAAGAACTGCGTCGCCAGCTGATCAGGGGACGTGTTCGATTCGAGCTGAACCACGACATAGTCGACCGACCTGTATACGGCGGGCCCTGGCGTTTCAAGGACGGCCGGGGGCGTGATGCAGCCGGTCATGATCACCGCCTGGCAGATCAAGGCCCGGATCAGGAACCGGCCGCCTGCGAGGCGGCGTCCTTGAGGGAAACCAACCGATTCGAAACACTCACGGGTCGCCATGTGAACCTCGCCGCTGCGACCGTCCTGGCCGATGTCGCTCACTTCGATTCATTTCATTATACGAATGTACGCACTTCATGGCAATGCAATCCTGAAACCCCGGGTCCGCCGCGCATGGGATCGGGCCTGAGGATAGTAAAAAGGCAACGAGATTTAGCACTTGACAACGTCGCGGTCCAACAATAGGCTGTTTCAGGTCTTGATATCTTGCCACCAGCGCGCGATCTGCTCCAGACCGTTTCACCGCTGAAGCCCTTCCCGGCGCGCAGAGGGGGAAGTTCGAAGATGAACACGTTGCAGAGAGTGAAAGCGACGCTCGCATCATACCCAATCCTTGCGGTCTTTTTGACTTGGTGGCTGATCATGGCGGTGGCCTACCTGTTCCTCTCAGTGCAAATTGCCGTGCAAAGCGACAGGGCCCAGAAGGACGGCATCGAGATGACCAAGCAGCTGTCCAAAACCCTGAGTCTGCCGTTGCTCGAAAAAAACAGCGCCCAAATCCAATCGGTGCTGACGGAGGTCGGTCAAAGACCGGGGGTCGTCGTGGCCTGGGTGGTCGACCACCAGAACCAAGTGGTTGCTTTCACGGGCGGCGAGCATTTTCTGCCGCCGCTCGGGGCACCCGAGACCAAAGCCGGGGATGTCGACGTCAGGCACGTGCAGACCACCGCAATGTCCGATTATTTAAATCTGGTTTCGACCGTCAGCTACGCCGGGACCCGGATCGGCCGGATTTCGTTGACGCTGTCTCCGGATGCGCAGGGTGATTTCAAGGATCATTTCATGCGCATCGCCTTTTTGAGTGGGCTATTGATCCTGGGCCTGACCGGGGCGGTGTACCGCCGCCAGTTGACGGCTTTTGTTTCCCAATTCAGCTGCGGTTGGCGGTCGGAGGAGATCGAACCGGCCGAATGGGAAAACGCCAAGGTGTCCTGCCCTCTTTGCGGGAGCACCCGGCCTTTCAACAAGGACATTTTCAGGCCGGAGGAGTTCGAGGCCATCCCCGCGGTCTCCTTTCCGGCTGAGTCGGAACACAGCAAGCAGGCCGCAGCCGGCCCCAGGGTGGTCCATTTGCACGAAGCCGGCAAGCGCGAGGACCTGGCGTGGTTCAAGCGGCGCGTCGTTCAGCGCTGCGCCGACATCATCCGCACGCTTTCAACCTGAGGGCTTGCGTTCGGCGAAAAGCGAGGTGTCCTGATGTCCCTCGTCGGCATGGCTACACTTACCCTGGTGAAAGTCAAGCAATTCACTAGCATCGCGCTCGTCAGGCTGGCCCGGGGCATTGCAGGAACCGAATTCATGAAACGAAGCCGCAAGACGCTGTGGGGCGGCCTCTGCCTGTGGGTGGCGGCCATCGGATTCGGCTTTTTCGTCTACCAGTCGGTGGTCAACCGCGACCGTTTGGAGTTCTACCAGACGGGGGTGCACGCCACGCAAAAGATAGCCCAGGAATCACGGTCGGCGTTGCTGGACAAAGACGTCCTGACTCTAAACCTGGCGGTCCGGTCCATCGAGCAAACCCCGGGCTTGATCAGCGCCACGGTGGTGGATCACCAGGGCCAGAGCCTGGCGCGAATCGGCGCAGAGGAGACGGGCCGGCACCCGCTCTCCTTCCAGGACCAGGCCTTCGCGAATTCGCTCGATGGGGTGGGGGTTTCCGGCGTGCTGGGAACCGGGGCGAACCGGTACGTTCTTTTTTCGCAAACCATCACCTATTCCAATGTCGACATCGGCAGGGCTGTCATCGCTTTGTCGGCCGCGGGCCTGAGCCGGGACCTGGAGCGCGCCCAATCGGTCTATTTCGCCACCGTCATGGGACTTGGCCTTGTGCTGGCAGGGTTCATCGTTTGGTCCGACCGCCGCAAGAGCAGGAAGTCGGCAGAGCTGGCCAGGCACATCGAGAGCCTCGATAGCCTGGGGCCTTACCGCTTGCTATCAAAGGTCGCCCAAGGGGGCATGGCGGAGCTCTTCCTCGCCGATTATTTACGGGAAGACGGCTTCCGCCGCAGGGTCGCGCTCAAGCGGATCCTGCCCCATCTCGCCACGAACGAGGAATTCATCCGCATGTTCGTGCGGGAGGCCCGCCTGGCGGCCCTGCTGCAGCACCCGAACATCGTCCAAGTCTTCGATTACGGCAAAATCTCGAATGTCTCGTTCATCGCCATGGAATACATCGACGGCAAGAGTTTGGGGCAGGTCATTTCCCAAATGAAAGAGGGTTTGCCCGTCGAGCCGGCCGTTTTTATTTTTTCCGAAATCTGCAAAGGTCTCGACTATTCTCACACGAAGGTCGACGACCAAAGCGGCAAAGCCCTCAACATCGTTCACCGCGACATCAGCCCGCAAAATATCCTGATCTCCTACCAAGGGGAGGTCAAGATCAGCGACTTCGGGATTTCAAAGGCGAGCACCGACCCGAACCTGACCCAGGCCGGAGTGATCAAAGGCAAGCTGATGTACCTGGCACCGGAGCAACTGATCGGCCTGGATGTCGATCACCGCCTGGACCTTTACGCGCTGGGGCTCGTGGCTTACCAGACCCTCACAGGTCACTTCGCCTATCAATTCGACAGCGAGGTGGAGGCCATCAAGAACATCCCGACCGCCGTCATTCCGCCCCTGAGCCATCGCAGACCCGGAATCCCGGAGGAGCTTGAGCGCATCGTGATGAAGTGCCTCGACAAGAACGTCGCCACCCGTTACCAGAGCGCCGCCGCCATCGGCGCCGACCTTGCGGCGTACAAAAGAAAGCACCACATCGCGTATGATTCAGCCGATCTCGCCTTACTTCTAAGGGGGGCTTTCAGGCCCGGCGCCGGGGCCTGAGAGGGGACTTCCGCATCTTATCCGCGCGCCGGCATCCGCGATCCCGATTCCGGGGGGCGGTTGACGAAGGCGGAGATGGCGTCCAGATAAAGAGCGCCGCCGACCCGCCCGCTGTTGTTGTGCCCGCCGCCTTCAATCAGCAAAAGCCGCTTGGGGGCCACGGTGCGGTCGTATAGGGTTTGGCTCATGCGGTAAGGGACCAGCCGATCCGCCGTGCCGTGCAGGTAGAGAACGGGCATCCGGATGCGGCCCACTTTCGCCACCGATTCGAACTCCTGATTCAGGATCCAGTTGATGGGAAAAAATCGGTACCGCGACTGCAGCCCCGCCATCTCCCGAATCGATGTGAAGGCGGCTTCGGCGATCAGGCCCCTTCCCTCCGATCGCCGCGCGGCCAGGTCGATTGCCACCGCGGCCCCGAGGGAGTGACCATAGATCAGGATGCGCCGGGGATCGATGCCGCGCGCGGAGGTCAGGTAGCGCCAGGCGGCATCCGCATCCTCGTAGACAGAGGCTTCACTCGGAAAATCTCCTGCACTGCGCCCGAAGCCGCGATAGGAGATCAGGAACACGTTGAATCCCAAACCGTGAAGCCGCCGGGCATGGTCGCTGTTCGCGCCGATGTTCAACGCGGCCCCGTGCAGATACAGCACCGTCACCCCGTTGCCCGCGTCGTTGGGAATCCACCAGGCATGCAGATGCTCTTCGCCCCCGGTGCCTGCAACTGGGATAAACACGTCTTCATAGCGCAGACCGAAATCGGCCGGCGTCTGCTTGATTTCTGCCAGCGGCCTGAAGATCAGCCGCGACTGCATGGCCCAGAGGTACCCGCAGGCGCCTGCATACCCCAGAAGCAGCAGGCCGGCCAAAACAGCCGCCGTCGTCTTGATGACCGCGCAGGAGTTCCGGCCGTCCGTCGTTTTCGCGAAGAGTTTCATGGTTCCAGGTCATATCCGATCACAGGGGCCGATACGGGCAAACCGATTGTATCGAGAAGGTTCGGCCACCCGCAGCACTTGTCAACCGGGGTCACCTCTCCTGTTTTCACCCGCCCGCCGGCCCCGGCCGCCGCCAGCTTCAACCGCAGACGGCCTCTTGACAACGCCGCAAGCGTACTGAGACTTACCACAGTTGCTGCGGCATTTTCTATCGCAGGGGACGGTACCCCCAACAGCGAAATTCTCGTCGACCTGAAAATTCCGAGCATTCACTCCGGCAGGGTAACCTTCATGCAGACGCTTGAGCAGCGGAAAACAAAACGTTATGTGCAGGATGCGC
>JALOPB010000033.1 GCA_025454115.1 Desulfobacterales bacterium
CCACCACCGTGAACTTTGAGAAGGACGACGTGATTTTCCGGGAAGGCGACCCGGCCGATTATTTCTATACGCTCGTCGAAGGTAAGGTCCGCTTATCCGTCGGCGACCCGCCCCGGGAAGTCTACACGATCGACCAGGCCGGGGAAGCCTTCGGATGGTCGAGCCTGGTCGATCGCAACTATTATTCGGCCGCCGCAGCCTGCATCGAGCCGGCTCGCTGCTCGAAGCTGGAGAGAAAAAGGCTGGAAACCCTTCTGAAGAACCATCCCGAAAGCGGCTTGGCTTTTTACAGGAAACTGGCCGGAATCCTGGGCCACCGGCTGGTTCAATACTATCAGCTCATGTTTTCAACCGAACGATAAATACGGAGGGTCCTCGCCCCGCGCAGTCGCGCAAGGGCCGATCGACCCTATTTCAGCTGCATGATCCGCCGTGCCTCGTCCGGGGTGGCCACCGGACGGCCGAACTCGGCCGCCAGCTTCACCATCCGTTCGACAAAGCGCTCGTTCGGGGCGAGTTCCCCTTTGCGGAAGTAGATGTTGTCCTCCAGGCCGATGCGCACATGCCCGCCCATTAGAATCGCATGGGTATTTACCACCAGCTGGGCCGGCCCGATGCCGGCCACGGTCCAGGTGGAACCGGACGGGATGCTGTTCTTGAGGTGCACCAGGTTTTCGATCGTGGCGGGGATGGCGCCCTTGAGCCCCATCACGAAATCGAAGTGCAGCGGCGGATCGGCCAGACCCTTCTCCGCCAGCTCCACCGCGTTGCGGATCATGCTGACGTCGAAGATCTCCATCTCCGGTTTGATGCCGTGGGTCTTCATGTCCCGCGCCAGGCGTTCGATGAGCTCGGGGCTGTTGGCGTAAACCGAATCCGGAAAGTTGACCGATCCGGTGGTCAGGCTCGCCATCTCGGGCTTGAGCGTGAGCCGGTCGCTCCGCTGCTCATAGGCCATGCCGGCCCGGCCGCCGGTTGAAATCTGGATGATGAGATGGGTGCGCGCCTTGAGCCCCTCGTAGATTTCTTTGAAAATCTGGAAGTCCGTGGAGGGAGATTCGTCCTGCGGGTTGCGGGCGTGCACGTGGATGACGGCCGCCCCGGCTTGTTCGCAACGGATACCGGCCTCCACGATTTCAGCCGGGCGGATCGGAACATGGGGTGTTTTCTTCTTGGTGGGCAGTGATCCGGTGACCGCGGCAGTGATGATGAGCTTTTCCATTAGAACCTCGCTTATCGGTGGATGATGTGCCTGCCTTATAGGCATGATCCCTCAGCGCGTCAATGCCCCCGCTTTAAAGAACTTGCCTGGTAGCCGGCTCATCTGGTATGGTTTGCGCTGTTCAATAAGGCGCTTTTTGAATAGTCCGATGGAAAAAACGCTGATAGACCCCCAACTAAATGCCGCAGCCGACGGCGTTTACCAGATCACCGTGGCGCCGCCGATCGATGGATTTGCGGACTTCATCAGTGCCTGGGTGGTAACCGGAACCCCGTCGTTCCTCGTGGATGTCGGCCCCGGCTCTACCGCCGATCAGCTGCTGCGCGGACTGGAGATTCTGGGGGTTTCCCATCTGGACTATCTCCTGCTCACCCACATCCACCTCGATCATGCCGGCGCGGCCGGCGCGATCTCCCGGCGGTTTCCGGAAGCCCGCGTGGTCTGCCATGCGAAGGGCATCCCGCATCTGATCGACCCGACTCAGCTGTGGGAGGGCTCCCGGAACGTACTGGGGCCGGTCGCCGAAGGCTATGGCCCGCTCGAACCGATTCCAGCCGAGCGGTTTATTGCCGCTCAGGAGCTCCGCAGCGGAAGCCTCACCGCTCTCCTCACCCCTGGCCATGCCGTGCATCATGTCAGCTACTTGAGCGATCGCGGTCTGTTTGCGGGCGAGGCATGCGGCGTGTGTTATCCGGTGGGGAAAGGCCGTCAGTATTTGAGGCCAGCCACCCCGCCTCGTTTTTTCTTGGATATCGCGGTCGCCAGCGTCGACGCGCTCCTGAAGCAGGCGCCTTCGCGCATGATGCTCGGTCACTACGGCATGGTGGAAGACGGCCTCGAATTGCTGAAGCGGCACCGCGAGCAGTTGCACTTCTGGGAAAAATGGCTGGCACGGATGGCAGGACGTCACTCGGTTGCAGAACGTCTCGAAGCGTGTGCGCAGGGGCTGCTCGCGGAAGACCCGTGCCTGGCTGACTTCAACGCCTTTTCGGAGACCGCCCAAAGACGTGAGCGTTACTTTCTGAAAAACAGCATCAATGGTTTTCTGGGATGGATCCAGAATTCAGGATAGCGTCTACCACCTTTACGGTGGCCATCGTGTTGGCAACGTCGTGCACGCGCACGATGTGGGCGCCATTGAAGACAGCGGCGGCCACCGCCGCCTGGGTGCCGGTTTCCACGACCGGCAGATCCGGCGATATGTCCTGAACATCGGCCGGCTTGACCAGCCGCCGGATGAATGACTTGCGCGATGGCCCCACCAGAAGCGGCAAGTTCAGACCGGCGAAGTCGCCCAAACGGCGGATGAGCTGCAGGTTGTGCTCCGACGTCTTGCCGAAACCGATCCCGGGGTCTACGATCAACCGCTCGCGAGCGATTCCCTGCCGTTCCGCGTCCTCGGCGGCCCCCTCCAGGAAGGAATAGATCTCCCCCACCAAATCGTCATAGCGGGGGGCCACCTGCATGGTACGCGGCTCCCCCCGCATATGCATCAGGATCACGGGCACCCCGAACTCGGCGGCCAGCCCCGCCAGGCCCTCGTCCGATCTCAATGCGGCAATGTCGTTGATCATGGCGGCGCCCGCATCGAGCGCGCGCCGGGCGACGGCGGCTTTGGACGTATCGATGCTGATCGGAATCCGGATCTTCTGCGCCAGCTCCGCGATGACCGGCACCACCCGCCGGATCTCCTGCTCGGTTGAAACCGGCTCCGAAAACGGGCGCGTCGATTCTCCCCCGATGTCGATGATATCGGCCCCCTCGGCAGATAGACGCAAGCCCTGGGCGACGGCGTTACGGGGATCCAAAAAACGGCCGCCGTCCGAAAAAGAATCCGGGGTCACGTTCACGATCCCCATGATGCAGGTGCGGCGGCCCAGTTCCAGGCGGTGCCGCCCCCACTCCATCCGGTGAAAGCGTCGGGGGTGCATTCTGCGGATTATGCTGGCGGCGGAGGCGCCGGGGCAGGCTTCGCCGGTTCCTCGTCGTCTTCGATGCGCTTGGAAGGCAGATGGATGCCCGGACGCATGCTCAGGATCAGTTCATCCAGCTCCTTGCCCATGACGGTCTCTTTTTCCAGCAACACGCCGGACAATTTGTGAAGAATGTCGAGGTTTTCGAGCAAAACCGAGCGGGCGCGCTCATAGCAGGCCTTGATCAGTTTGTTGATCTCCTCGTCGATCACCCGGGCGGTGGCGTCGGAATAATCGCGGTGCTGGACGATCTCGCGGCCCAGAAACACATGTTCTTCGCCCTTGGAATAATTCAGCGGACCGAGCGTGTCGCTCATGCCCCACCGGCGCACCATCTGCTCGGCCAGGGCCGTGGCCTGCTTGATGTCGTTGGCCGCTCCGGTACTGATGCGGCTGAAGACGATTTCTTCCGCCACCCGACCGCCGTAGGCCACGGCCAGCTCGCTTTCCAGCTGGTCCCGGTATTTGAAATCCCGCTCCTCCGGCAGGAACCAGGTCACTCCGGCGGCCCGGCCGCGGGGAATGATCGTGACCTTGTTGACCGCGTCGGTTTCCGGCAGGAAGCGCGCCACCAGGGCGTGGCCGCCTTCATGGTAGGCGGTCACCTTGCGGTCCTCTTCTTTAATTACCTTCGATTTGCGCTCCAGACCCATATAGACCTTGTCCTTCGCGTCTTCGAAGTCCTGGATGTCGAGCCGTTCCTTGCCGCGCTTGGCGGCCAGCAGCGCCGCCTCGTTCACCAAGTTCTCAAGGTCGGCACCGGAAAAGCCCGGCGTCCCCTTGGCCAGGATGGTGACATTCACCTCCGGGGCGACAGGAGTCTTGCGCATATGCACGTTTAGAATCTTCTCGCGTCCCCGGATGTCCGGCAGCGACACCACCACCTGGCGGTCGAAACGCCCGGGCCTCAACAGGGCCGGATCCAGAACGTCCGGCCGGTTGGTGGCCGAGATCAGGATGACGCCCTCATTGGATTCGAAACCGTCCATCTCGACCAGAAGCTGGTTCAGGGTCTGCTCGCGTTCGTCATGCCCGCCGCCCAGCCCCGCGCCGCGATGTCGGCCGACGGCATCGATCTCGTCGATGAAAATGATACACGGCGCGTTTTTCTTGCCCTGCACGAACAGGTCCCGCACGCGGGAGGCGCCGACGCCGACAAACATCTCCACAAAATCGGAACCGCTGATGCTGAAAAAGGGCACTCCCGCTTCACCGGCGATGGCGCGTGCAAGCAACGTCTTCCCGGTGCCGGGCGGGCCCATCAGCAGAACCCCTTTAGGGATGCGGCCGCCCAGCCGCGTGAACTTCTTGGGGTCTTTAAGAAAATCCACAATTTCCTGAAGCTCTTCCTTGGCCTCGTCGATCCCCGCAACGTCCGCAAACGTCACTTTTTCGGACGTATCCGACATCAAGCGGGCGCGGCTTTTGCCGAAGGAAAGAGCCTTGCCGCCGCCGGACTGCATCTGGCGCATGAAAAAAATCCAGACACCGATCAGCACCAGCATCGGAAACCAGGAAACCAGCAGCGACATGTACCAGGGCGATTCGGATTCCGGCTTGGCGTTGATAACCACTTTCTTCTGCCGCAGCATGCCGATCAGTTCCGGATCAGCGGGAGCGTAAACTTTGTAGCGTGACCGGTTGACATCGGTCACGTAGAGTTCCTTCCCCTGGATCACGACTTCCGCCACCCGGTCTTCGTTCACCATGGACAGGAACTGGGAATAATTTAGGTTGGATTCGCTCAGGTGCTGCTGGCTGAAAAGATTGTAAAGCATGATCATCATCAGCGTAATGACCAGCCACAATGCCAGATTTTTATAAAACGGATTCAACGCCACTTACCTCCTCATTGGGTGCAACCCCACGACCGTGCGAAATGCAAACCGGTGACCATGCTGCCTGGTTGAAAGTATTCCGTATCTCCGACCAAAATTCAAGTGCGAATTGCGCAACGATTTAAATACGGTGTTGAAGTGCCATCTCGCTTCGATTCGGCATATGCGGACGGCGGATGGTAATCACTTCCTATCGATTCGCAAGAATCAGCTCGGCTTTTAGCACTTGTCGGGTCCGGCGATTCAACCGTGCGTGGTGGTCGATGCGGTAGCCGGCAACCCACAGGATCCGACCCTGGCTGAGCAGCAGGGGGCAGCGGCGACGCTGATCGCGGGGGACTTTGTGGTCAATGAAAAATTTCTTTACCTTCTGGGTGCCCTCCACCCCGAACGGAGAAAACCGATCGCCGGGGCGAACATTGCGGATCATGATTGGAAATTCAACCGCCGCGCCATCCAGATAGGCGGTCAGGGGACCCGCCCCGGCCGGATCAGCCGCCATATTCGGTTCGATTGCCGTCAGGGCGATGGAGTCGCCTGTTTCCGTTACCGTCAATACCCCATAGCTTTCCATGCGGTAAGAATAGTCGGCGCAGTCAGAGATCGGGCTGTCACCGGCCGATCCGGTATTGCCGAGCGCAATGGTGAGGCTGTCGCCCCGGCGCCACACGCGCACATGTTCCGGCAAGTCCAGCGGTCCGCCATCGCTTGCCCCATGAACCAGGTCCAAAATGGCTTCGACGTGGGTAAAGGCGATACGGTGCAAATTCAACTGGACGAGCCGTAGCCCGGCACGAACGACCCGACGCTGGAGGGCCGAGGCCAGCCCGCGCAGTGCGCATGCCCGCAACGTCAACCGCCCGGGCTGGCGGGCGATAACGGCCTGATCCAAAATGGGCTGAACGTGGCTCTCGATCCATTCTTCTTCTTCGCGCAGGACCTCCGCCGACCGTTGCAGCACCGCCCGCACTCCCGGCTGATAGTCTCGTTCCAGCAGAGGAATCAGCTGGTTCCGAATTCGATTGCGCAGGAAGCCGTTGTCGGCATTCGTGGAATCCGTGAGCGCGGACAGGTTGCGTCGGTGCAGGTAATCCATGATGTCTGCCCGATCCGCGCGGATCAAGGGGCGAATGAAGCGGCCCCCTCGCATCGGGGGCATGCCTCCCAGCCCGAGTCGGCCGCTGCCGCGCAGCAAATTCAGCAGCAACGTCTCGGCGTTGTCGTCCGCGTGGTGGGCCAGGGCCACCTTGTTAAAACCGTGCCGGTCGGCAGTCTCCTGAAAGAACCGGTAACGAGCCTGTCGGCCCGCTGCTTCCAATGGCAGGCGCCATCGCCGTTGAAGGGCGCGCACGTCAACGCGCTCGGTGTAAAGGATCAGTCCGAGACGAGCAGCCAAATGGCGGACAAAATCAACATCTCGCACCGATTCCTCCCTCAGCCCGTGATCCAGATGAGCAATCCCCAGACGCAACTGCCTGTCCGATGCCCGCTCCGCAAGCAAATGCAAAAGCGCCAGGGAATCCGGGCCGCCGGAAACAGCCACCAGGACGGCATCTCCATGGACGATCAGTTCGTGCCGGGCGATCGCTTCGTCGAACCGCTGTTCAAGCCGGCTTGGCGGAGAGGATGTTGGAAGACTCTTCAATCGCTTATACAACCATTTAAAATTTAAGCAATAAATTACTACCGATCCTACGTCGAGTCAACGTCGAATCCACGTCAGCAGGACGGCTCTCGCATTTTTCACTTGAAAAAGCGGATTATTTGGGTATGCTTGAGCGATTAAGGCTTGCAGATTCCAAAGAAATAGCCAGACGACCGGCAGCGGAAACGCTTTCTTAATCGGTAGGCTGGCTGAAGTCTATCGCCTGGATCATCCTGCTGGTCCCCACGCAACAGACGCTCACGAACCTCGTCAGGTCCGGAAGGAAGCAGCGATAAGTGATGTCGGCTGTGTCGTGGTCGGTCACCGGTCGGGATGATCCAGGCTTTTTTCTGATCCGTCCTGCCTTCGACTTCCAAACGTGGCGCCATCTTTTGTCCTTCTTATCAGTAAGTCTTTATTTTTTTGATGAAAAACTATGGCTATTCAGCTTGACATCAGGGCATCCTGCTTTATTTTCACCGTCGGTTTAAGAAAAAGAATGAGAAAGCGATCCTTATGTCCGAACCGCAGAAGATCAAAGTAATCACCGACGAGGAGGAAGAATCCGGGCCGGAGTCCAGCGGCTCTGCTGAACCGCCCTCGATGGCGAATGGCCAACACGAGGGGGATTCCGCCGGGGAGGGACAACCATCAATAGGACAACGCTTGAAAAACGTTCAGGCGCAGCTGGATTCCAAAGAAAAAGAATATAAGGAAACGTTCGACCGGCTGCTGCGGACTACAGCGGAATTCGAAAATTACAAAAAGCGCACGTCTCGCGAGATGGATGAGTTTCGAAAATACGCCAACCAATCGCTCCTAAAGGAGATGCTGTCGGTGGTCGATCATATCGAGCTTGCCATCCAGGCGGCCGGTGCACCCTCCGGTGCGGACACCGGCATGCTGGAGGGATTGAACCTCACGCTCAAAGAGTTTTTGCGCATTCTCGATAAATTCAATGTTAGACCGATCGAGGCGATCGGGCAGCCGTTCAACCCCCAAATGCACGAGGCCATTATGCAGGAGGCCAATGATCGGCTGCCGGAGAACACCGTCGTGCGCGAGATGCAAAAGGGTTACACGATCAACGAGCGGCTACTGAGGCCTTCGCTGGTGGTGGTGGCAGCCGCCCCTTCGAGCCTCCATCCGAACTCGTCCGCTAATGCGTGTTAGGACTCCGATTATAGTTAGTTGAATCAGAAAAATCCAAGGAGGAATCAAACGTATGCCCAAAGTCATCGGAATCGATCTGGGTACCACCAATTCCTGCGTAGCGATCATGGATGGAGGCGACCCGAAGGTCATCACGAATCCCGAAGGCGGACGCACCACCCCGTCCGTAGTGGCCGTCACTGAAAGCGGAGAACGCCTGGTCGGCCAAATCGCCAAGCGCCAGGCAATCACCAATCCGGAAAATACGGTCTTCGGCGTCAAGCGCCTGATCGGCCGAAAATACGGGACCAAAGAAGTTCAATACGACAAAAAGGTGCTGCCCTACAAAATTGATGAAGCATCCAACGGCGACGCTCGTCTGACCATTCGCGGCAAGCCTTACAGCCCGGCTGAAATCTCCTCCTTTATTCTGGCTTTTATCAAGAAATATGCCGAGGACTTCCTGGGCGAGAAGGTAAACGATGCCGTGATTACCGTCCCGGCCTACTTTGACGACAGCCAGCGCCAGGCCACCAAGGATGCGGGCAAGATCGCAGGGCTCAACGTCCTGCGCATCATCAACGAACCCACGGCCGCCGCGCTGGCCTATGGGATGGATAAAAAACGTGAGGAGAAGATCGCGGTCTTTGATCTGGGCGGCGGCACGTTCGACATTTCGATTCTGGAAATCGGCGAAGGCGTTTTCGAGGTCAAAGCGACCAACGGGGACACCCACCTGGGCGGCGACGACTTCGACATGCGCCTGATCACTTACTTGGCGGACGAATTCAAAAAAGATCAGGGTATCGATTTACGCAACGACAAAATGGCCCTGCAACGGCTCAAGGAAGCCGCCGAGAAGGCCAAGGTCGAGTTGTCCACGTCCATGGAGACGGACATCAACCTGCCGTTTATCACGGCCGATGCCAGCGGGCCGAAGCATCTGAACCTCAAGATTACGCGCGCCAAGCTGGAAGGCCTGGTGAGCGATATCCTGGACAAACTGGAAGAACCGTGCCGGACCTGTATGAAGGATGCCGGCTTGAACCCCCGGGAGATTCACGAGGTCATCCTGGTGGGCGGCATGACCCGCATGCCCGCCGTGGTCGAGCGAGTGCGGCGGATTTTCGGCAAGGAGCCCAACAAGGGGGTCAATCCGGATGAGGTCGTGGCTGTGGGAGCCGCCATCCAGGGTGCGGTGCTGAAGGGCGACGTCAAGGACGTGCTGCTGCTCGACGTAACACCGCTGTCGCTGGGCATCGAGACATTGGGGGGCATCATGACCCGATTGATCGAGAAGAATACCACCATCCCCACCCGCAAGAGCCAGATCTTCTCGACGGCCACCGACAGTCAGCCGGCCGTATCGATCCACGTGCTGCAGGGCGAACGCGAAATGGCGTCCAACAACAAGACGCTGGGGCGCTTTGAGCTGGTGGGTATCCCCCCGGCGCCGCGCGGCGTCCCCCAAATCGAAGTCACGTTCGACATCGACGCCAACGGCATCGTCAACGTGTCGGCCAAAGACAAAGCCACCGGCAAGGAGCAATCCATTCAGATCACGGCTTCCTCCGGGCTGAGCAAGGAAGAGATCGATCGCCTGGTGAAGGACGCCGAGTCGCACGCCGAGGAGGATCACAAGAAGCGCGAGCTGGTGGAAGCCCGCAACCATGCCGACACCTTGATCTATTCGACCGAGCGTTCTATCAAGGATCTCGGGGAAAAGGTGGACAAAGACACCAAGGTAAAGGTGGAGGAAGCCATCGGCAAACTGCGCAAGGCGATGGAGGGCGACGACAAGGAGGAAATTCGGCGCCTGAGCGAGGAACTGACCAATGCCTCCCACAAACTGGCCGAGGCGATGTACCAGCAGGCCTCTCAGGCTGAAAGCCAGAAGGCCGGAGCACAGGGCGGCGGCGCCAAGGCATCCAAACCCGAAGACGATGTCGTCGATGCCGACTTCGAAGAAGTCAAAGACGACAAGAAATAGTTGCTCTCTCCTAAAACCAAGCCCAAAAAACCCGCCGGTGGCTTTGCATCGGCGGGTTTTTAGCTTAAGCCCGCCGCGTTGACTCTGCTGAGATCGATGGCGAAGCCAAGGAGGACGCTCATGGAAGAGAACACGGACGAAAGACACGAAGTGGACGCTTTATGCCGCGAGTGCGGACATGCTTTCAAACGATACATCGACCGCGTAACGTCTCGGGCCGACGCCGAAGCAGCGGTGGAGCGGACAACCGAATGCCCGGTCTGCGGCTGCGGGAATTGCCGCATCGGGCGATAGGGCACCCCTCACCTTTACATCCTGTCGGGCCGTGCTAATTTTTGACGAAATTCGAGCTCAAACCATCTATCCAAGACAGGAGATCTGACCATGGACGTGAAAAGAATTCTCTGGCCGACGGACTTTTCGAACATCGCGGAAAAAGCGCTGCCCCATGTCAAGTCGCTCACCGCGCAATACGGCGCCGAAATTCACGTGCTTTATGTGATTGAAGATGTCGCCCATCATGACGGCTGGTACGGGGCATTCGAGCAGAAGCGCGTGAAGGATCTCATGCAGCATGCCGAAAAGACGGCCACCCATCGGCTGAGCCAACTCTGCGACAAGTATATGGAAGGCTGCCCGCTTTACATCAAGCATGTAGCGGTGGGAGACCCCGCCAAGGAAATCCTCAAGCTGATCGAGAAGGAAAAAGTGGACATCGTGGTGATGGCCAGCCACGGCGCCAAGGGCAACTTCCGTTTCGGCAGCGTAACCGAGAAGGTGCTGAAAAGCTCGCCGGTACCGGTTACGGTGGTGCCGGTGGAACCGTCGAAATAGGTCGCTGCGTCCATCCGTATGGCGACGAGGAGTCGATCATCCTCCCGAGGTTTGGGGAAAGGCCGTATTCGCGTAAAGATACTCCATTTTCTCCTTGTGCTTCAGCTCCTCGTTCGCCATCTGAAGCAGCATCTCCCGTGCGTCTCCCGCTGGGTGCTGATGGGCCAGGGCCGTATAGAACTGGTGTGACCGCAGCTCGCGGTGGGAGGCCACGAGATAGACCTCCGCACTCTTCATATCTTCGGTCACGGCGGGCTCCTTCTGGTGCTCGGCGATCTTGTAGTAAACCACCTCACTGAGCCTCAGGCTGCCGGCGCCGAACCCCCCGTCGCGATATTTCACCAAAAACGCCTGGTGCTTCTGCTCTTCGCCGGCGATCCAATCGATGGTCTCGCGCACGGCTGGGTCTTGAACGTTGCCGTGCAGGTTCCGGTAAAACGTATAAGCGTCTTTTTCGCGTTGGATCGCCGTATCGATCAATTTCAACAGATTGGGGTCCATCGCAATGCCTCCTGTCGTTGCTGCGTTGATTGGCAAAAGAGGGTCGACGATCGCCGGTGTTTCAGGCTCTGCGCGGTCGAGGGCGGCGTGCCGCAAACGCACCGTAGACCAGCAAGTAAACGGTGGCAATGCCGAATGCCGCCAGGGTCCCCCATCCGACCCCCCACGCCGGGTATAGATACGAAACCGAAATCCCGTAAGTGATCAGCGACCCGATCCCGAGTGGAAAATTCTTGATGATCGTATGCACATGAGCTTTATCATAGGTGATGTGAACGATCAACATAAGGGGTAGCAGGGCGGTCGGGAAGGCCGAGAAAAGACCGGCCCAGGCCGGCCCTACGGCTTTGGCCGCGGCGGTGATGGCGACGATGATGGCGGCCGCAAGGGCGGCGCGCAGCAAGAGGACCCCAGGCGTCAACCGTACGCTGCGGGTGATGGTGACGTCGCGAATGCCGCGGAAGAGATAGACAAACAGAACCATCGACCCCATGGCAGCAAAAACGGCCAGGGCCTGTGAAAAGGGGATCGGACGCAACAGCCAGGCAGTTGAAAAATAAGCGGCTAGGCCGGCTGCGGTGGAACCCAAGATGCCGCGCCCCACGATCCGCCGGGATGCCATGAAATAGCCATATACAAACGCCTGCGAAGCCACCAATCCGGCCAGGGTATAAACCGCGCTGTCTGCAGCGAACTCGGGTGAGATTTCCAGACCGATGAAAAAAAGTACGATGGCGGCACCCAGCGGATAGCCGGACAACAGCCCCGCCGCCCGTGGACTGACGCGCTCGGCTATGAGCGAAAGCGTCAGCACCATGCCGATGGTTACAGCGATTTTGGCAACCAGAAAAAGGCTCATGGGCTGCAACGGTCCCACGTCAGCCTTTGTTCAACTCTGCCAGGGCGTTTTCGACCGCCGCATAGGCGGTTGAGAACGCCAGACCGGATCCGCATTTCATGCGGATCCAATCCTGGTGGGCCAGGATCGAGCCGGCTGCGAATAGCCGCGGGTGAACCGGACGGCCGGTGGCATCGATGGGCCTGAAAAACTCGTCGGTCTGCAATCCGGCGCGGTTCACCGGATGGCCCCGGCGGTCGAGGAAATTCTCGCGGTGCCAGTGGTCCCTCCGCTCGGGCTGCTGGACCGGAAGATTGAAAATCGGCTCCCGCACGGCGTGGCGGTCTGCCTGCAGACCGCCACCCATGAATCTTCCGGTCGCCAGCAGGACCGCCGACGCCTGAATGGTCCGATCGGGCTCCATGCTCCCGGCCTCCAGAAGAAATCCCGAATCTCGATGGGCGGCGCGAAACACCTTGTTCTCCAAAAGCAATCTCACCTTGCGGCCTGCCAGCCCACGCTCAAAGGCCTCCTTCATGCGCAGGCCCGTCACCCCGGGCGGCATGGTGGGGATCTCGAATACCTGGCATCCCAGGCGCTTTTCGAGGTCCTGCATGACCTCGGCCGACCGCGATATCCCCAGGATCGCCGGAACGCCGATAGCAGCAGCCCCCTGAATGTGAGGCTCCAAAACGGCGGCCCAGTTCGCACGTGCACCTGCGGTTTCCAGCGACCGGGCCAGCCGTTCCGGGAAGACGTCTCCCTCCGGATGGGCTCCGGGGAAGGCGACTTTCACCGTCCTCAAGTCCGGCCAGGCGCCACCCACAGTGGCTTTTATCTGACGCGCACTGAATCCCTTGAGGCCTTGGATGTCGACCAGCAGGCAGGCCGCCTTGTGTTGCCGGGCGGTGACCCCGCTCCACATCGTCAGGGGGACCCGGTAGGTCAGCTTGACCGTTCCCACCGCGGTCAGAACCGCCGCGTTGCGATCCGGAAAACCGGTGTAGGATAGCCCCTGGGTTTCAAAAAACTTGATGACGTTTTGAAAGGCGGCACGGACGGTCGCCGTCGAGAGCCTGGCATAGGGATGCTGCGGCAGGTCCTTCACCAGGGCTGCGATGCCGGCCCAGGGATCATTCCACAAGGTTCCGGCCTCCAGGGGATGGACGCCCATCAGGTCCAGGAACCCGGTAGCGAAAATGATTTCACCGGTTCGCCCCACCAGGACGGTTGAAAGCCCCCGGTCGACCGCAAACAAGGCTGCGGACATCCCCGCCATGCCGCTTCCAATGACACACAGATCGCAGGTAACGGGGGCTGTGTCCGTCATCGGTGCCCTCCTCCCAGCTCCAATCCCAGGTATCCGCAGTGGACGGCTTCCTGAAGCTCCTCCTGAAACAGGGCCGTACCCCACAGAATCGGGCGCATCCCCCGCCAGCGGGCGCTCAGAAAGGACCGCAGGTCCGTCAGCCCCTGCCGGTCCTCAAGCCGGCCCTGATCGTAGAGGTAGGCGTTGATGCGCAGTCCGCAGAAGGCCCCCTGGCAGGTGCCCTTGCCAACCCGGCTGCGCCGGCCGATCGCATAAAGACTGGGCATCCCGCCTTGCTCGTGGATGCCGTCGATGACCGCATCGACGGCGCTGGCCGGCACCATTTCGCATTCGCACAGCAGCAGGTCACCGGGCACATTGGCCTTCATCCACAGTTTGGGGGAAAAGCCCGCTGCCGTCCATCGGTTGGCCGCGAAGGGCTTGAGCGCCTTGACCGCCGTAAGACCTGGCCGGCCGACGCCCAGCCGCTGGCAGACCAGGTCGGCGGTTTTTTCCGCCATCAATCGATAGGTCGTCAGCTTCCCGCCGATGATGGAGACGAAGTTTTCGACTCCGTCCGTGGCATGATCCAGCAGGGCGAAGCCGCGGCTGAGCGCACGGCCGTCGTCCATCGACCGGGAACCCACCAGCGGCCTTACGCCGGCATAAGCGCGGATGTACCGCGTCGTCTTCAAGGACGGCACCATGGCCGAGGCCGTTTCGACGATGTGATCGCTCTCCGGCACGGTAGGAACAATCCGGTCCAGTGTGTCGATGCGGATGGAAGTCGTTCCCAGAATCGAGACCGTACCTCCCGGCACCAGGATGTCGGCATCCGAAGCCGGCCGCAGGCGGTTGATCACCCGCTGGGTCAATCGTTGATCGGTGATGAGCAGGCTCCCTTTCGAATACAGCAGGTCCATCTCGACTCCGGCCAGTGCCGCGACGTCCCGGGCCCAGGCGCCGGCGGCGTTCACGATCAGCTCGGCCGCCAGTTTGCTTTCCTCGCCGGTCTCGTCGTTGATGAGACGGATGCTCCGGATGCGGCCGTCTTCCCGGTCGAAGCCGGCCACGCGCGTGTGCAACATGACGCGGCTGCCGAGTTCCAGGGCTTCTGACAGGTTGTCGAGACAGAGATGAAACGGGTCCACCGAAGCATCCGGCACCTGGAAAGCAGCGATCAAACGCTCGGACAGCAGCGGCTCAAGCTCCCGGGCCTCTGCGGCGCTGATTGCCTTGCAGGCGATTCCACAACGCGCGCAAAGGGACGGGAAATCGGCGACATAAGCTTCATCGTCACCCTCGACCGCCACGAAAAGCCCGCCGGTGTCTTCGATACAATGGCCGGCCATGCGCTTGAGCAGAGCGCTCTCCTCGCGGCATTCGGCCGCCGCCGCCGGGTCGCTCCGCACGTAGCGCGCGCCGCTGTGCAGCAGCCCGTGGTTGGCGCCGGAGGCACCGGCGGCAATGTCCCGTTTTTCGACTAGAACGGAATGAATTCCCCGCAAAGCCAGATCTCTGGCCAGTCCGACGCCGGTGATTCCGCCGCCGATGATCAAAACCTGGGTTTCCAAAAGATCACTCCCCTGTCTCTCGATGGAGCGGCATGTCATCGATCGCCCGCAGGCGATGCTTGGTTCATGCGGTCATTCGTTTACAAAACCTTATCATTAAATGCCTACCGGTGCAAAATGAAAGGCGCTGCCAGATGGCAGCGCCTTTCATTTTCGTTCAGGTGACTTACGTTACTGCCTGCAGGGACCTCCGCCGTCGCATCCGCCTCGGCCGGGACCTTTACCGCCGCCGGGCCCCATGCCGTAGCCCGGACCCATCCCCCGGCCAAACCCGCCGCCGAAACCCTTGCCGTAAATCTGGGGATAGTCCTTCTTCATCTTCAAGCGATGCTCCAGGCGTTTCTGGTCCAGCTCGTTCTCGAAACCGGAGACTTCCTTCTGCAGTTCGGCCGCCTTCTTGGCGTCCGGGCTCTGCTTGGCCAGCTCGGCCTTCAGCTCCAGTTCCTTCTGGTAGTGCCGCTCGCGCAGCTCGCGGGTGCTCTCGAGGAAGGCGCTGCGCTCTTTCTGCACGGTGGCGATTTCTTCATCCGAGAGGTTTCCTCCAAAACCCGGACCGCCGAATCCGCCGCCGCGCGGGCAGTTTCCGGAACCCGGCCCCGCGCCGTAGCCGCCGCCCCTTCCCCAGGCATAGGAATCGGCCGAATATCCGATAAGGCCCACGACCGCCAGAACCGCCAGAACCAAACCTACATGCTTTGCTCTCATGCTGATTACCTCCATTTGATTTTACGCATTCAATTCGGTACTCACCTCGTGATTTAGCAAGGCCGATGCCAAAAATGTAGATTGTATTTTTAGCAGCGGCGGAATGACCATCACCACCTTTCATGTGTCAACCAAAATGGATACGATGTATCCAGGCTGGCCGCGTTTACATGGATACATTGAATACTTAGTATCCATCTATATGGATCGAATCAAAAACATCAAATTCTGGACCGGCGTGCCGCCCTGGGTGTTGCTTGGCGCCGTAGCGGTGCTGTTGCCGATCTTCGCCTTCATGACCTTGCAGAACATCCATCGCGAAAAAGAGTTCACGACCCGCCTGCTGGTTGAAAAGGGGGGGGCACTGATCCGCTCCTTTGAGGCCGGCACCCGATCCGGGATGATGGGTATGCAGCGCGGCGGCTTCCAGGTGCAGCGTCTGCTGACGGAGATGTCGCAGCTGCCCGACATCGCTCACCTCATCGTAACCGATGCCGCCGGTCACATCATCGCCCACAGCGACCTCGACCGGGTGGGCTCCGTATATGGAAAGGGGCTGGATGTCACCGTCGCCTCCCAGTCCAAACGGCTCGAATGGCGGATCGTGAAGGGCACGGACGGCACGCCGGTATTCGAGGTGTTTCGGAAATTCGAACCCACCGGCCCGCCCATGGGCATGATGCGCGGACCGGGACTGCGTCGGTTGCCGGAGGGTTTTGAATTTCCGCCCGACCCCCCTCGCGTCATTTTCGTGGGGCTGGACATGGCCTCCATCGAGGAGGCGCAGCGGTCGGACGTCTGGCACGCCATTCTCATGGGAACGATTCTGCTGCTGGCCGGATTCGCCGGCATCGCCCTTCTCCTGCTGGCCCAAAGCCACCGCGCGGCGCGCACGAGCCTCTCGCGCATCAAGGCCTTCTCGGACCACGTCGTCGAAAACATGCCGATCGGGCTGGTGGCGACCGACAGCCGGCAGCGGGTGGCGGTATTCAACCAGGTGGCCGAATCCGTGCTTCAGACGCCGGCCGCGGACGTCATCGGCAGCCCGGCGAAGCAAGCGCTGCCGGCGGTGCTGTGGACCCAGGTCGAGGCATTGGAGACGCCCAATACCGCCGTGCTGGAGAAAGAAATCGACTGCACGACCCGCGCCGGCCGCGTGATACCGCTCGAAATCGGCGGCGGGCGGCTTACCGATGCAGACGGTCATGATCTCGGCAGCATCCTGCTCTTCAAGGACCTGAGCGAGGTCCGCACCCTGCGCAGCGAAGTCTCGCGCAACCAGCGCCTGGCAACCGTTGGCCGACTGGCTGCCGGCGTGGCCCATGAAATCCGCAACCCGCTCAGCTCCATCAAGGGATTTGCGACCTATTTCCGGGAGCGCTACCGCGAAAACGACCAGGACGCCCAAACCGCCACCATTCTGATCCAGGAGGTCGACCGGCTCAACCGCGTCGTCGGTCAGCTCCTGGAGTTCTCACGGCCGGTGAGCATCCTTCCGCGCCCGATTCGGCCGGATCGCCTGATTGCGGACGTTGCCAAGCTGGTCGAACCCCAGGCTCAGGCAAAGAACATCGCGATCGCCGTCCGGCATCCAGCCGATATGCCGGAAGTTGAGCTGGATGCGGACCGCCTGAACCAAGTGCTGTTGAACCTGTTTTTGAATGCCATCGAAGCGATGGATGGGGGAGGCGTTCTGACCGTGCAGGCGGCGGACGCCTCGGATGCATCCCGGCTCGAAATTCGCGTATCCGACACCGGCACCGGGATCCGGCCCGAAGACCTGGCCCATATTTTCGAACCGTACTTCACCACCAAACCCAGCGGCACCGGTCTGGGTTTGGCCATTGCCCACAACATCATTGAAGCGATGGGCGGGGAGATCGCCGTGCAGAGCACCCCCAACACCGGCACCACGTTCACATTGAAACTCCCGGTCCACTCGCAACGATGAGGGATGGATGCATGACCGCGAACGGAAGTATTTTGGTGGTTGACGACGACACGGCCCACCGCACCATGCTGCGGACCCTCGTGGGCGGCTGGGGGTATGAGATCGCTGAAGCGGACGACGGCGGCACCGCCATCGACCGGGTCCGTCAGCAAGCCTATGATTTGGTGCTGATGGATGTGCGCATGCTCAAGGTGTCCGGACTCGAGGCGTTGGCCGCCGTCAAGAAGCTCAATCCCGCCATCCCGGTCGTCATCATGACGGCCTATTCCTCGGTGGAGACGGCCGTCGACGCCCTCAAGCAGGGCGCTCACGATTACCTCACCAAGCCGCTTGATTTCGACAAGCTTAAGATCACCATCGAGCGCGCCATGGAACACACGCGGCTCAAAGAGGAAAACCGCCGCCTGCGCGAAAGCCTCGACTTGCAGTTCGACCGCAGCCGGATCATCGGTCGGAGCCCGGCCATGGTCAAACTCCTGGACACGGTGTCTCAGGTGGCGCCGTCCGAAGCGACGGTCCTGATCACGGGTGAATCCGGAACCGGCAAGGAGCTGATCGCCGCCGCCATCCATTTCAACAGCTCACGCCGCGACGGCCCTTTCGTGCAGCTGAACTGCGCCGCCATCACCGAGACCCTGCTCGAATCCGAGTTGTTCGGCCATGAAAAAGGGGCGTTCACCGGAGCCGAGCGCCGCCGGGAGGGGCGCTTCCATCAGGCCGACGGCGGCAGCCTGTTTCTCGATGAGGTCAGTGAAATGCCGCTCTCCATGCAGGTCAAGCTGCTGCGGGTGCTGCAGGAGCGCGAGTTCACCCGCGTGGGTGGGGATGCGGCGGTGCGGGTGGATGTCCGGTTGATCGCGGCGACCAACCGCCATCTTCCGGATCTGATCGCCGCCGGCAAGTTCCGTGAAGACCTTTATTATCGCTTGAACGTGGTCGGATTGATCGTACCGCCCCTGCGCGAACGAAGGGAGGACATCCCGCTGCTGGCCCAGCATTTTCTCGAGACCTTCGCCCAGCGCAACCGCAAGCTGATCAAAGGCTTCACCCCACAGGCCATGGACAACCTCACCCGCTACGGCTGGCCGGGAAACGTGCGCGAGCTGATGAACGCCGTGGAACGGGCGGTGGTTCTCTCCCGAACGCAATATCTGCCGGTGGAGGATTTCGCTCTGGTGCCGGACGAGGAACCCCCGCGGGATGTCTCGGCACCGTCGCCGATCGGCGCTGCTGAAAATCTGGCACTGGATGAAATCGAAAAAACCACCATTCTCAGGGCACTCGAATCGGCCGGCGGCAACAAGAGCGAAACGGCCCGACGGGCGCCGGCGACCGGGGTCGTCTCCCATCTTTACCCTACCGTTGGGGTTTACTTGCCGCCGACAGGGCTTAAATTGGATCCAACCAATCGATAGCAACCGATAACTACTTTCGCCATGAATGCTCCGAACACCGAAATCGTAAGCTGTCCGGCGTGCAACGCCGGAAACCGAGTCCCGGCTGAGCGCATGGGCGCCGCCTCCGCCAAATGCGGGCGATGCCAGGCGGCGCTCTTTCCTGAAAAAACCTCGACCGCTGCGGCCGAAGCTTACAAGCTGCGCTGCACCCAGTGCGGCGCTCGCAACCGTGTTCCCGCCAGCCGGTTGGACGCCGCACCCAAATGCGGCAAGTGCGGCACTCCGCTGCCGACCGCAGAGTTGTTCGGCCCCCAGCCCCTTATGGTGACGGACGGCAACTTTGAAGCCAAGGTGCTGAAATCCCCTCTGCCCGTGCTGCTCTTTGCCTGGGCATCGTGGTGTCCGACCTGCGGTGCAGCCGCTCCGATCGTGGAGCAGTTTGCCGCCGAGTCCAAAGGCCGGATCCGGGTCGGCAAGGTTAATGTGGACGCCAATCCTCACCTGGCCGGTCGTTACAACATCATGAGCGTTCCCTTCCTCTTCATTTTCGACAACGGGGAGCTGAGAGAAAGCATGCCGGGCGCGCTTCAGAAGCATGAGCTTATGTTGAAAATGGCACACTACCTATGACGGCCAGGCGTCGCACCGTCCAAACCCGAGACCGCATGCCCACCGCGCCCGCTGCCGCTGGCATCGCCGCCGACCTCCGGGAGATCCTGACTCGCGGTCTGGACCTGTCGGAGACGACGGTGCGCTTCATTGATTCCACCTTCTCCCATCCCTCGGCGGCTGAACTGGCGGCGATCATCGACGATGATGCCGATCCTGAACGGGATAGTCTGCTCGCGCTTCTGTTCTCACCGGATGAACCCGTGCAGATCGAGCTCGAAAGCCGGCTGAGCCGCCTGCAGGGCGAAACCCCTTCCGCGGAGGAAGTGGTCGCCCGCCTGGTGGCGCCGCCGCTACCGGTGAGGTTCCGTTTTCCGGACGGCAGAGGAGTGCTGGAGGTGGTGCTGGCAACGGCGCTGGCCAGCCGACTGATCCATGGGCTTGGGATCGACCGGATTCTCCCGGCCGGCGTTCATGAGACCATCGCAGCGGCCGCCCCCGGCCGCTGCGGGAATCGCCTGCGGGTCATGCTTCGCAATGCCCGCTTTGATTTCACGCCGGCCCGAAGCGAATTCCTGTGCACGCTGATTCTGAAACTGGGCATCCAGGACGAAGGCGGCTGGGAATGCTTTGCTTTCGCCTTAGAGCTGCTCGCGGAGCCTGAAGCATCCGCCGAAGTTTACACGGCGCTCGCCGCCCGCCAGAAATGGCTGGCCAGGGCCCTGCACCATGGTCAGCGGTTGCGTGAGCAGCTCGCCCAGTCCAACTTCGAGACCCTCCTGAGCCAGGGCCAACGTCTGGCATGGGTGGATGAAACCCTGGTCCAGCGCCAAATGGGCTTTATCGACCGAATCGGCCTCGCCGCCTTCGGCCGCATCCCGCCGGTCGATGCGGCCGAACGGTCGCAGGCGGTCGACATCGAGGGCACCCCGGATGTTGCGGATCTGATGCAGCGCCTGGCCTGAGCCGGCCCCCGATTCCGTTTGACTTCCGCTGCGGAAACCTTTAGTTTCAACCGCCGGCTTGAACCGGCCCAGATCATTTCATCATACGAAGGCCATTACACCCATGCATCGGTTGAACAGATTTCGTCATGCATTTCTGCCGCTGGTTCTCATGGCGGTATGTTTCCATCCCGCATTGGCGCGGGCCGCCGAGTCTCTCCCGCCGCTCGATTACATTCTCAAGGAAGTCGAAAAACGCTACACGGGGTCCCAATTTTCCGCGGATTTTCTCCAGGAGTCCACCATCAAATCCATGGAAATTACCGATTTTGCATCCGGCCGGCTTTATGTGCGCTACCCGGGGATGATGCGCTGGGAATACGAAAAGCCCGAGCGGCAGGTAATCATCACCGACGGCAAGAAACTGTGGATCTTCCGGCCGCAGGACAACCAGGTGATGGTGGGCGGCGCTCCGGTCTTTTTTCGCGACGGCCAGGGCGCCAGCTTTCTGTCCGACATCAGCATGGTGAGAAAGAAGTTCAATATTAAGCTGGCCCAGGCGGAAGGCGAATATCTCTACGAACTGAGGATGAAGCCGATTGAGGGAGCGGCGAACATCGCCGAGATCCGCCTCTATGTCGTTCCCCGGTCTTATCAAATCGCGCGGATCGTCACGCTGAACGACTATGGTGACGACACCCGCATCGACATCGTCAGCCCCCATTTCAACGCCAACCTCGATCCGTCGCTGTTCAGCTTTGAGATCCCGCCCGGCGCGGACGTCCAGAAAATCGAGGAATGACGGC
>JALOPB010000267.1 GCA_025454115.1 Desulfobacterales bacterium
CGTCTTTTTTTGTTGTCGACCGTCACGGTTCTCTCCAAATTCGGCCCAGCGTCACTTGTCCTTCCGGATTCGGGCCTTCACCATACGTTGAATCAGGGCCTTGCGTCGCATATGGTCGGCCATGAATTTTTTCATGTCATCTTGAAAGCGCTTTCGGCAAAAGCGCCCTCTCCAATAATAGCCGTTTATGATCCCATTAAGAGCACCATGAACCCGTTTTGGTTTCGGGCTAATTAAAATAGCCGTTCTTGACACCATTAACAGGTTCATGGTTCCATTTTCTTCCAAAGGGCGTCTCTACCGGATTTGACGCATTTCACCGCGCCCTTCTCGCGTAGCCGGGAGAGCACCCGCTTGATGGTTGGACGGCTTACATTTGGACATGCTTGCGCCAGATCGCCATAATTGAAGGTGGCGGGAAGTTTCTGGATGGCCGCCATGACCATTTCGCTCTTTGCGCCGTGGGCCGACGTCAATTCGCCGGTCCGATTTTCAAATTCCCGGTAGGCGGCGAGCAGCATCACGCCCAGAAAATATTCCCACCACGGAAGCAATGTGTGTACGCCATCGTGCCAGCCTTGGGAAGATTTGTGGAGTGCATCGTAATATCCCTCCCGCTGGTTTTCGACCAGGTGCTCAAGGCTGATATATCGTCCGACTTCAAAACCGGCCTGATAGAGAAGGAGCAGGGTCAGCAGTCTCGCCATCCTTCCGTTCCCATCGGTAAAGGGATGAATACATATGAAATCAATGACATAGGCCGGAATCAGGAGCAGGGGATCGATCTTGCCTCGTTCCCATTGCTCTTTAAAAAGGGCTTGTAACCGATTCATGGCATCGGGTGTCTGATGGGCGGGCGTTGGTTTGAAGCGGGTCACTTTGGTGCCATCCGGGTGCGTTTCGGAAATTTCGTTGTCCGTCATTTTCCATCGCCCGCTCTGTTGGGCAGCAAACTGATACAGATCGCGGTGGAGCTGCAGAACTACACCGGATGTAAACGGCATGTTTGCATGGTTGGCGTGAATGGTCGCAAGCGCATCGCGATACCCGGCAATTTCCTGTTCGGAGCGGTTCCTGGGTGTTGTCTTATGCGCGATGAGCTTTTTGATGCGTTCGACAGGCGCCTCAATTCCCTCGATGCGGTTGGAGGATTCGGTACTCTGGATAATGGCCACCTGGCGCAACGATTTGAGCACCTGAGGTGTTTGCTGGATAAACAGTGCTTCTTTCCCCCGGTACTCACCCAACAGGCGGACCGTCCGCAGGAGCGAATGGGGTATTGGTTGTCTTTCCAACAAATCTCTTTTGAATGAATTCATGTGTTACTCCAGACCGGAAGTTTCCTCGATAAGTTTCTCCACACGGGTTATTGCCTTGTTGAGCAAATTTTCAGACTCAACGCGTTTTCTCAATGATTTTTCGAAAAGCCTGGTCGCGATCGGTGGTGAAATCGGCGTTGGTGTCACTGACGGCAACATCGACCTTGCCGAACTCCGACCAGTCCTGCCATCCTAAGTTGGCCAGCAGGACCAGCCGGTCATTCAGCTCATGATAGAGGCTGAACATGACCGCCTGGGGCATGGTCATGCCAAGGTCGATGTTCCGGCTGCCAAGGCCGGGGGTTCCCTCCAGCGTGGGCCCGAAGCCGCTGACGTCGACCCGGTCCGAGAAATCGAGATCCGCCGCCGAGAGATAGGTGAGGCCGAAACGGGTGCCTGACGTCGGTTCGAACAGCACGCCGAGGTTCAGCTGCACCGCCCAGTCTTCGTCGCTGAGCGTGAGCGTGCCATCCGGCAGAGAATCGAGAATTCGGTTGACCGCCACCGCCTTCTCGAAAATACCTTAGAGGACCGCCAGCCCGGCCCCCGCCGAGAACTGGTCATTGATCTTCCAGGCGATGGCCGGCTGGATAGCGTCTGCCTGCAGGGTTGGCTCCTTTGCGTTGCTTGTTGTGACGGCAGACACCGTGCCGATCAGCCTCCCGCCGAAATCGTCACGACCGGCGCCCCTTCTTTCCCGCCTGTCTCCGTAAGGGTCATCACGAACATCAGGAAGGAGAAGAGTTTTTTCGACTGGTAGTCCTTATCGTCGATCCAGAACCAGCGATCCCGGTAGGGCACGGCGGCAAAGGCATCCGCGGGCTTCTCGTCCGAATAGAGGATGCGGATCATCTTCCCCTTGATCCCCTCGCCTTCGGGTTCCATGGTCGGGGGCACCCGCTTCTCACTCACGTGCGCGGCAGGCACTTCGATGGTCGAAGAGATATCGCTGAGGATTTCAATGATCGAGCGGGTCAGCAGGGCGATTTCTTGGTCGTCAGCCGGCATCGACCCGTAGACGACCCGGAATTCCCCCCCTTCCTCCTTCAGGCCGAGGATCCGGCGTATCGCTTTCCCGGTTTCTTCGACCTCCTTGTCAACCCGCTTGCGAAAGACCATGACCAGGGCGGCCTGGTTTTCGGTTTTTTTCACCCTCAGGGCGACGGCCCCTGAAGCCTGATTTTGGCGGAGCTTCGCCAGCAGCGAATAGAACTCCGGGTCGGCCCGCCGCATCCGGGCGGAGCCGCCGAACTGGTTCTGGATGCCGTTGACCGAGTGGACGAGAATCCTGAAGACTAGATCGATGGGGTATCCTCCCTCGACCAGGCTCATGACCGTCGCCGGGGCGATGGGGGTCATCAGGTTGCGGGCGAACTTCTCGCCGGTCAGCGGGGTGTAGGTGATCGTCGGCCGGTCGTAGTAGCGGCCGCTGCCGCCGAGTTCCTGGCGGTTGGCGTTCGGCGGGTAGGACCAGCCGAGGGTGCCCCTGAGCTCGGTCTCAAAGGAGTACTGGTTGATGATCGAGGCGACGTCGAGAAAGATCGGGGCATCGCCGTAACGGATCTTGACGATGTTCAGCAGCATCTGCCGCTTCCACGAGTCGGCGACGGCAGTGGTGTAGTCGAAGCGGTCGCGGGTAACGGTGTTCGGCCCGAGCGAGGCGCAGCCGGTGAGAACGAGCAGCAGCAAGGCCGGAATCAGGCCTTGGAGCCGGCACCGGCGGGCGAACCGCCTGAATCTGGGTACGGATAGCCTCATATCCACTCCTCCTTGAGTCCGCCGAAGTCCAATCTGTTTGGTTTTTGTTGGTTGCATCAAGATTTGGGAGGAATCCGTAGCCGGCGGAAACCCGGCCATGGCCTCACGGGTGCGCATCGTCCAGCAGGCGGATCTCGCGCTGGTGAAAGAGTAGCGAAAAGCCCGCCCCTTTTGTTGCAAGGTGAAGTTTATATTTAAGCGGCTGCTGGCCGGGAGCCGCCATTTCCACCAGGAAAGAGAGGTCATCGCTCTTGCCGCGGGTCAGCAGATTCGCGATACCGCCGAATTGCGACAGTTTGCTGTTCAAATGAACGAGGACTTATCTGGACAATTATAGCATAGTGGCAGCGGCGTCCCGCCGCTGATTTTACCGAGTTCCAGCGGCGGGACGCCGCTGCCACGCTGCCACTATGCGCTGCCACGCTGCCACGCTGCCACTATGCGCTGCCACGCTGCCACTATGCGCTGCCACTATGCGCTGCCACTATGCCTTTTTATATATTCACGGAATTTGTTCAAAGACCGTTCGCTTTTTACGATGTGGTCGAAGGATTCCTTTTGCCAGTTTTCTCCTGAGCGACCGAGCAGATTGTTGATTTTGTGGGAAGTGTAGGATTTCCAGGAATGAAGAATAGAGGACAACTCATTGCCGGCGACAGGCGTGACGATAACATGCACATGATTCGGCATCACAACGTATTCATCGAGATGATAACGATCCCCGTTGAAATGCAGCATCGCATCGGCAACAAGTTTTTTCAGGTCCGGACGAGAGAGGATGCAGGAACCATGACCGGCATCCAGCCAGGTTTGCATTCGTTCGGGAAAAAGCCGGTAAAATTCCTTTTTTTCGTCCCGGTTCAGCGGTTCCGGATGCGCTGTGATCCAGCTTTCCTTTTCTTCCTGCCATTGTTTGAGTTTTGACTGGGGCAGGGAATCGAACAGACGGAAGGTGACGAAATAGGTGACGCTTTCCTGACGCCAATGGGGAAGATCCCCGGCAAGATTGGCAATGGGTTCATCTTGATTGAAGAAATGAATAGTGGCAGAGTCGTCTCGACTCTGAATTTCTGAAGCCCCGATGCGGGAACAGCGGCGGGACGCCGCTGCCACTGCTTGATCATCCCAGTATTCGTCGAATGCGTAAAGCAAAAAGCGGCCTGAGCCGCAGGCCGGGTCAAGGACGCGCAGGTCCCGGGGGTCCTTCTGGGGTCGATGCGCGATGTAAACCGGCAGTTTGAGCAGTTCCTCCTGGGAAAGGTTCTTTTTAAGTGCCTTGTGAAGGGCCTTCTGGGTTGTCAGGTCAACCTGCCGGCCGAGGAGATCCTGCAAACACCGCTGTAACCTGGCAAAAGCGAACAATCCGACCTTCGCGTCGGGATCGAATTCGACGAGGATATCCACATCGCTGTCCGGCCCGGCTTCACCTCGAACGATGGAACCGAAAACCGCGAGCGAACGGACATGAAACTGTTCCAGCAACGTACGATTGGCACGCAGGGTTTCGATGATCTCGTTTTTATCCATTCGCTGCACCTCTTGTCTGGATGGTAACCCACGGTCCTCTTGATCGCACCCGAATTCGGGACCGCCCAACCTGATTGTGTTGCCGCTGTCATTGACTCCCAATCGCCTTCATGGCATACTCACCCCGGTTTAGACCAGTTTCTTCTCTGCGCTCATCAAAGGCTAACGATGACGGCCGACCTTTAATTCTTCCGTTCAAAACGATCGAAATCATCGTTTGGCCCCGGCTCCGGATGATCGATCCCCAGG
>JALOPB010000268.1 GCA_025454115.1 Desulfobacterales bacterium
TCGGGCCGTCCGGCCGCAGATCCTTCCGCCTGGAAGCGGTGGGGGTGCTCAATCGCGAAGACCTGGCGCAGTTCTATGAAATGCGGGCGATCATCGAGGCAGAGGCTGCGGCGCTGGCTGCCTGCCGTCGAAGCATCCGGGACATTCGGCATCTGCGCAGTTGCCTGGAGCGAATGGCCCAGGCCGTAGAGCGGCGCATCGACGGAACGGAGCCGGACCTGGCGTTTCACCGCATCATCGCCGGGATGAGCGGAAACAAATACCTAAAGGACCTCATGGACTATTTGAACGGGAAAGCCGGGCTGGTGATTCGCACGGCCCGCGACCACTCCAGCCGGGACGCGAAGCTTCCCGCGGCCGTTCAAAAAGAGCACGAGGACATTTTCCAGGCGCTGGAGGCCGGCGATGCGGCCCGGGCCCGGGCCGCGACCCTGCGGCACTTGAAAAACGCGGCCCGGCGCCTCGGCGTCAAGCCGCTGGGTTATTACTCCGGCAAGTAAACAGGTTCAATTTAAGCTGAGGTTCGGCGGGGCGGGTTTTCGGCCGCAGCGCGCCGCCCACCATCCGTTCAACGAACCAGCGACCGGCAGCAAGTCCGCTTCATATAGATCCGGACAGCCCCGGAGGACCGATACCCACGCAGTCGCCGGCCGTCTCTGCCTGTGTGCGGTTCCTCTAGACGGCTGGGGGGCGTGGCAGGGTCTCCTGAAGAATTGGTTGCGGCGCGCTGCGGCCGAAAACCCGCCCCGCCGATGAATGACATGGCCGCATTGAACATATTTTATTGCCGGAGTAATAAAAGACATCCGAGAAGAGTGAACCGCCATGTATGAGATCAAAAGCCATATTACCGAAACCGCCGAATTCGAAAAGATCCGCCGGGTGGACGGCTTCCGGAACATCACGGCCGAATTTCCGGCTTACCTCACCGATGAGTCCAAGTTTTCCTGCCAGCCGTTCGACTTCCTTTTTTTTCCGAAAAGCGAGGCCGAGCTGTCCGCGGTGATGAGCGAGATGGCCCGCCGCGGCGTCAAGGTCACCATCGCCGGCGCGCGCACCGGGCTGGTGGGCGGGTGCGTGCCGAACCAGGGAGCGCTGGTTTCCCTAGAAAATCTCGACCGGGTTCTGGCCCTTTACTATGACGGGCCGTCGGCCGAGTGGCGGCTCAAGGCCCAATGCGCAGTGAGCCTCAGGGCCATTGCGGCCCAGCTTGGCGCGAAAAGCATCCCGGACATCGAGCGCTGCGCCGACGGCCTGACGCTGCTCGAAATGGACCGCTTCCGGCAGGACCCCGATTCTTATTTCTACCCGCCCGACCCGACCGAGATGAGCGCCTCGCTCGGCGGAACGGTGGCCACCAACGCCTCGGGCGCGCGCACCTTCCGCTACGGACCGACCCGCGACTGGGTAAGAGCTATCCGCGTCATGCTGGCCAACGGCGAATACCTGGACCTGCCTCGGGGCAAATACTTCGCCTCGCCGAGCGGGGAATTCACCGTCACCGACAGCACCGGCAGGGATTACAAGGTGAAGATTCCCGCCTACCGGTCTCCGCGCACCAAGAACACCGCCGGCTTCTTCGCCGCGCCGCACATGGACCTCGTGGATCTCTTCATCGGATCCGAGGGCGCTTTCGGCGTCATCACAGAGATCACGGTCGGCCTTTTGAAACGCACGCCGAAAATCTCGGTAGTTCAGTTCCTGGCTTCCGACGATCAGGCCATTGCGCTCGTCCAGGCCCTGCGGTCGGATCCCCGCATCCGACTCGACTTCCTGGAAATGTACTCGGGCACCGCCATCGACCTTCTGCGCGAACGGCAGCGCCGGGACGCCAAGTCGGTCGGCACTCCGACGATCCCCGAGGCGGCGCGCTCGGCACTTTTTTTCGAGCTGGATTTCGATCCGGCATTCAAGGTGGTCGCGATGGAGGCATTAGATGCCGCCGTCTGCAGCGGGGGGGCGTCTCTGACCGATTCCTGGGCGGCCTATGAAAACCGCGAACTGGACCGGCTGAAGAATTTCCGCCATATCCTGCCGGAAACCATCAACGCCATCATCGCCGAGCGCAAGAAGCGGCATCCCGGGCTGCACAAGCTGGGGACGGACCTGGCGGTGCCGGACGAGCGCCTGGCCGACATGTGGGCGGTCTACCGGGACGCGCTGGCGGGAGCCGGGCTGGAGTGGGCGGCATTCGGGCACATCGGCAACAACCACGTGCACATCAACATCCTGCCGCGCGACATGGCTTACCAGATGTTTGCGGAGAAGGCGGTCGCCTTCGGCGGGTCGGTCTCGGCCGAGCACGGCGTCGGCAAACTGAAGGCCAAGTTTCTCAAGACCATGTTCAGCCCGGTGGAGATCGAGGAGATGCGGGCGGTGAAAAAGGCGCTCGATCCGCAGTGGCTGCTGAATCCGGGGAATATTTTTGAATAACAAAGTGTTAAGTTTCAAGTTTTAAGTGTTACGTGTCAAGCTTTTTAAGCGGGTCACGGCGGCAGAGCGGCGCCATCCTATCGGCAAATAAGTTCTTTTCCTGTGGGAGCGGCTTCCAGCCGCGAATCGGTCGCGGCAAGATGCCGCTCCCACTGGAAAAGGGCTAACTTACTTGGAAATAAAAACCAATTGTGAATGTCTTTTTTTGCTTAACACCTAAAACTTCAAACTTAAAACTATTGCGATGAAGATAGTCGTCTGCGTCAAACAGGTCCCTGAAATCACCAACGTGAGGGTCAACCCCGAAACCGGGACATTGATCCGCGAGGGCGTCGCCTCGATTCTAAATCCCTTCTGCGAGTATGCTCTGGACCATGCGGTGAAGCTCAAAGCGGCCAACCCGGAAATCGAAATCATCGCCGTCAGCATGGGGCCGCCTCAGGCCCAGTCCGCCTTGATGCGCTGCCTGGAGCTTGGAGCCGACCGTGCGGTTCTGGTGAGCGATCGCAAGTTCGCCGGCGCCGACACCTGGGCCACGGCGCTGACCCTGGCGGCCGTCATCCGCCGGGCGGTGCCGGATGCCGACCTGATTCTGGTCGGCAAGCAGGCCATCGACGGCGACACGGCTCAGGTGGGCCCGGAAATCGCCGAAATTCTGGGGATGGCCCAGATCATGTACGGAGTCGAGATGTCGCTGACGCCCAATCGCAAGCGCATCCGCGTGAAGCGCGAGGTCGAATCCGGCTACGAGGTTCTGGAAGCGCGCCTGCCGGCCCTCGTTTCGGCCAGCAAGGGCGAGACCCTGCGGCGGATGCCGTCGCTGGCGGACGTGCTGGCGGCACGGCGCCGGGAGCTGCGGTTCGTAACGGCCGCGGACCTCGATCTCTCCGAAAACGAGCTCGGGCTGTCCGGCTCCTACACCCAGGTGGTCAAGGTGTTCCCACCCTCCCCCAAGCAGGGCGGGCGCGTGATCGAGGGTCTCGAACCGGCGGCGGCCGCTGCCGAAATCGCGGCGTTCCTGAAATCGGAAGGGTACGTGGGTTGAAATATGCTGAAGATAGACCATTCCATCTGCAATCTCTGCGGCTTGTGCCAGAAATCCTGCCCCTTCGGCGCCATTTCAGCCGACGCGGAAAAGGTGACGGTGGACGAGCGCTGCACGCTTTGCGGCGCCTGTGTCAATGTCTGCCCGCAATCGGCATTGTCGATCGAGCGCCGGCAGGCCTCGGCCGAGGAGCTGGCCAAATACCGTGGGGTCTTTGTCTGGACCGAGTGCGAGGAGCGCGGGAAGAAGCAGACCCCGCGCAAGGTCGTCTATGAGCTGCTGACGCACGGGCTCAGGGTGCCGACCGCGTTATCTGCTGCCGCCACGATCTGCTCGGGAGCTATTCCACGGACGGGTTCACCACGGCCCTGGCGGCGGTGGTGGCCAAGGAGAAGCCCTCGGTGCTGCTGTTCGGAGCCACCCCCAACGGCCGCGACCTGGCCCCGCGGGTGGCGGCGCGACTGAGGTTCGGCCTGACCGCGGACTGCACCGGCCTCGACATCGACGACCAGGGCCAGCTGGTTCAGACGCGGCCGGCCTTCGGCGGCAACATCATGGCGAGCATCATCTCACCCTACACGCGTCCGCAGGCCGCCACGGTGCGGCCGAATGTGTTTGCCGCCTCGGCACCCGACGCGTTGCGGCCGGTTGCGATCGAGGATTTTCCCGTGACGCTGTCGAAAGCCTCCATCCGCACCAAGGTGGTCGAAACGATCGCGACGGCTGCGGAAGGCGAAAAAATCGAGGAGGCGCGCGTCATCGTCTCAGCCGGCCGGGGATGCGGGGAGCCTTCCCACCTGGAGCTCGGCTGGATTCCGCATACCATCCAGGTCGGCCAGTCCGGCACCACCGTTGGCCCCGATCTATACATCGCCGTCGGCATCAGCGGCGCTGTGCAGCACATCGTGGGCATGAGTTCATCCAAAAAAATCATCGCCATCAACAAGGACCCCGACGCGCCCATTTTCAAGATCGCCGACCTCGGAGTGGTCGGCGATGCCCTGCACATCCTGCCGAAGCTGCTGGATGCCCTCAAGACATGATTCTGCCGAGTGATTGATACTTTCAAAATAGTGGAATAAATTCCGTTTTAGTTCAACTAAAAGGGAATAATCTCCGCTATGCAAATGATTCCCCGATCGCTCGATATCATCAAGTTGCCGAATGAGCAGTCTGCTTTCCTGTGGGGGCCGCGCAAAACCGGCAAGACCACACTTCTCAGGGCGGCCTTTCCGGACAGCATCGTCTATGACTTGCTGCAGACCGATCTCTTTCTGGAATTCACCAAACGCCCTTCCTTGATGCGAGAGCAGTTGCTCGCGGTCGATCCGGGGCAACTGGAAAATCCGATCATCATCGACGAAGTCCAGAAGGTTCCTCACCTTCTTCGCTCCCGGGTGCATGAGGGAATTCACATTCTCCCCTGGCGTGAATTTCTCAAAATGCATTGGAACGACGCCGTAATTTCTTGAAGAAATAGCGCCCATAGCCGGGCGTCCCGCCATCAAAGCTTAAATCCGTGTAACTTTTCCCGGGTTTATGCGTTAAACTGGGTGTGTGAACACGTTTAAGGACTTCTATAACCGGCAGCGGCAGAAATTTTTTGCCTATCTCATCCGCCGTGCAGGAGACTATCATCTGGCTTGCGACATCATGCAGGAGAGCTTCGCCCGTCTTTATGAGAAATACCCGGCGGAGCACTTCACACCGCAGCTGTTGTACACGATCGGCAGGAATCTCGTTCTGGATGCGCTGCGCAAACGGAAATACAATCCCTCTGAGATTGGGGACGTCGAACCGGCGGCCGACGGTCAGGAACACTATCTCATGGTGCGCGACGAGTACCGACAGGTGCTCGCCGCCATGCGGCATCTGGAGGACGACGAAAGAGACCTGCTGTCGCTCGTTGTGAGCAGCGAGTTGTCGTACCGCGAGCTTGCCGAAATAACCGGTCTCAGCGAAGCCAACGTCAAAGTGAAGATCCATCGCGCCCGCAAGAAGCTGCGAGCCTGTCTGGGAGCGGAGAGGCAATGAACGACCAGCTGATCAGTTTGTACATCGACGACGAGCTCGACCTGGACGATAAGATCGTTTTCGTCGAGACCGTGCATGAGGACAAGAATTTCAAAGACGACGCCGTGAACCTGCTCCGGCAGGAAAAGCTCATCCGTGCGGACGTCGTGGACCGCCTGCCGGCGCTGAGCATCAGGAAACAGAGCAGCCCCTGGCGGTTGAAGCTGTTCCGGCCGCTTGCCGCGGCCGCCGCCGGACTGGCGGCGGCCGCGATCGTCTGGTTGACGTTCTGGCCGTCACCGGAGCAGCCGCTGCGGCCCTGGCGGTTTGTGATCTATCAGCCGGACGCGCAGGGAGTCGAGCTCGCGGGCAGCTTCAGCAGCTGGAAGCGAATTCCGTTGAAGCACGCCGGAAACAGCGGCTACTGGGAGATCACCCTCGAGCTGCCCGAAGGTGGCCGACCCGACCATCGCGGTCCGCGAAGCCGACGACTTCGGCGGCGAGAATTCCATTTTATCGGTGAAGCTGTAGCCGTGAAACACGGAATAATTTTGATCCTGGCGGCGGTTTTGGCAGCGGGCGGCTGCGCCGTACACTACCATGTCGTCAACAACGGTCAGGTTGAAATGTATCTGACGGCACCGCAGGCACAGTCCGTAGTCCTGGTGGTCGCCGGCGAACCGTTCCAGAAGGTTCAGGCGCTTCGGGACGCCTCCGGCACATGGAAAGCAACACTCAACCAATCGGGTGAATTCAAATATTTTTACATAATGGACGATAAGTCGTACCTGCCGGATTGCCGCCTGAAGGAACATGATGATTTCGGATCGGACAATTGCGTTTTTGCGCCGTGAGCAATACGAGCGAGGTTGCACACGCTATGAGCAATAGAAAAACGTATTTGAAGATTTTCGTGTTTCTCTGGGGAGGGGTATTTCTCCTGGTCTCCCCGGTCATCGCCGATACGGTGGACCAGGGCCTGGCTCAACTCTCTGCAGCGGTCAAGGACCATGCCCGCGAAATGATTCAAAAAGGGATGGCCGGGGAGGATGCTGTTCAATTCATACAAGCCTTGAATGCCAATCGCTTCCAGGAGGATCAGATTCTGAAAGCACAAGCCATCGTGCTGGAGGCGCAGGGCAGAGGGCTTCCGGCAAAGCCGATCATCAACAAGGCGTTCGAAGGCATGGCCAAGCAGGTTCCCCCTGAACGAACCCTGCAGGCCATGGGAGCGGTGAGTTCCCGTTATGCCTTCGCTTTCGAGCAGGCCCGGGCCATCACCCAAAATGCCGAGCCAATCGGGCGGCTGGGAAACATGCTCGCCGAGAGCCTTGCGGCCGGGCTTACGGAGCAGGATGCATCCCGGATCATAAACCAACTGCAGGCACAGTCTCCGAAATTGAACCAAAGCCAGCTGGACGAACTGGCCGCAGCGTGCCTGGCCATGGCACGGGATATGTCGCGGCTGGGCGTCGCTTCCGCGCTTTCCTCCCAGGTTATTTCGAACGCGCTGGCCAACGGGTTGAGCGTCGCCAGCATTGCCGGCATGCATCAGTCCGTGCTTGCCCAATCACAAACGCATTCTGCACAAAGCGTGGCACAGGGAATGGCGCACGGAATGCAGCAGGGCCAGCCTACGCCCGGACTGGGAGGTATGACCGGAGGACAGGCCGGGCAAAGCGGCCAGGGCGGCTCTGGCGGGTCAGGAGGGGGAGCCGGCGGTGGCGGCGCTGGAGGTGGATCTGGTGGCGGCGGTGCCGGTGGCGGAGGCGGCGGTGCAGGAGGACCCGGTGGTGGTGGCGCCGGTGGAGGAGGTAATCGATAATTTTTCGGTTTTCTGTAACTTTGTTCCAGCTCGTGCGTTAACAAGGCATGAGAAATGAGCGATCCGCGGAATCTGTCAGCTCATGGAAATAGGAAGAAACGAAAAAATTCGTTGGCCGTATTTAGCAAAGTGAATGTTCATCTCAAAAGGGAAAGGCACGGAATCATGAAAAAACTGATGCTCGTCGGGTGTTTATTGCTGGCGCTGTTTATGGTGACTACGCCTCTATCGGCTGCAGGCGGTGGAGGTGGAGCTGGCGGTGGTGCAGGAGGTGGAGCTGGCGGTGGTGCAGGCGGTGGAGGTGGAGGTGGAGCTGGAGCTGGAGGTGGTGGTGGCGGCGGAGCCGGAGCAGGAGGAGGCGGTGCGGCTGGAGGAGGTGCAGGAGCCGGTGCAGGCAGCGGTGGCGGGGTTGGCGCCGGCTCTGGTGCGGCCTCAGGGTCAGGCATCGGCCCCGGTCCAGCAGCTTCGATCGGTCTTGGGCCTAATGCGTCCTTCGGCCCCGGACCTGGCGCTTCAATGGGCCCGGGTGCGCCTGGCGGCGCTGGGGTCGGCGCCGGTACCGGTGCGTCCGTCGGTTCGGGTTCCGGCGGTACGGTCGGGCAGGGAACCGGTCATGGTCCAGCCGACGGCACCGGGAACCAAGGGATTGGGCCTCAAGACGGAACCGGCTTTGGAGCACCTAAGTAAGGACAAAGATTCAACGCAAGTCAGCGATATGACTGGGGCAGGTCCTACCTGCCCCAGTCCTTTTTTAAGTGCGAAGCCGTCTGTTAATCGTCGGGACGCCAATATCATAACCCGAGAAGAGAATTAAAAAGCCCTCTCGAAGCAGCGAGGGCTCTTCTTCATTCGGTATCCTCCGGTCTGCTTTGCCGCTAGTGAGCACCCAGCATCCGGCTTATGACGGCAACCGTTGCATGACCGCATCCGTGAAGTCGCGGGTGCCGGCATTGCCGCCGAGATCCCGCGTCAGCACCCTGCCTTCGCCGGTCACCGCTTCGATGGCGCTCATGAGCGCCTTGGCGGCGGCCGTTTCACCCAGAAAATCCAGCAGCATGGATGCCGACCAGAGTGTCGCGATGGGGTTGGCGACGCCCTTGCCGGCGATGTCGGGCGCCGAGCCGTGGACCGGCTCGAACATGGATGGATGCTTTCTTTCCGGGTTGAGGTTGGCCGAAGGCGCGATGCCGATGCCGCCGGCGCAGGCGGGGCCAAGGTCCGACAGAATATCGCCGAAGAGATTGCTCGCCACCACCACGTCGAACCAATCCGGGTGCTGGACGAAATGCGCCGTAAGGATGTCGATGTGGTACTGATCGGTCTTGATGTCCGGGAATTCGGCTGCAACGGCCCGAAAGCGTTCATCCCAGAACGGCATGGTGTGGATGATGCCGTTGGACTTGGTGGCCGAGGTCACGTGCTTTCGGGCGCGATGGCGGGCGAGTTCGAAAGCGAAACGGGCGATCCGGTCCACTCCGATGCGCGTGAACACGGATTCCTGAATGACAACCTCCCGTTCCGTTCCCTGGTAGAGACGGCCGCCGGCCTGGGAATACTCGCCCTCCGTGTTTTCCCGGATGATGACGAAGTCGATGTCTTTGGCCGTGCGTCCGGCCAGCGGGGAGGTGACTCCCGGCAGCAGCCGTACCGGCCGCATGTTCACGTACTGGTCGAAGTTGCGCCGGATGGGGATGAGAAGCCCCCAGAGCGACACGTGATCCGGCACTTTGGGCAGGCCGACGGCCCCAAGGAGAATGGCGTCGAACGGTCGCAGCCTCTCGATACCGTCCTCCGGCATCATGACGCCGTGCTCGGAAAAATACCGGCAGGAGTAGGGAAATTCGGTGAATTCCATCTGGAACGAGAAGCGCTTCGAAAGTTCTTTGAGGACCCGCACGCCTTCGGGCACGACTTCCCGTCCGATGCCGTCCCCCGGGATCAATGCGATACGGTAAGTCATGACGTTGCTCTCCTTTGGCAATAAAAATGGTTGTTCAATCGAGATTTAACCGATACAAGGCGCCTTGCGCCAGCTGTTTCCCTATACCAACATCAAGCGAAAGTTAAAATCCAAATTTGACATTGCTGCGCCAGAGTTTAAAATCGTTGAAACCAACACCGAACCGGAGCGCCATGCAGGATAACATCGTCACGATTCTCAGGGAACTGGTCGCCATCAATTCCATCAACCCAACGCTTTCAGGAGGACCGGGAGAGAAGGATATCGCCCACTTTATCCATAACCATTTGCGCCGGCTTGGATTCGAGGTGCAGATTCAAACCGTCACGGGCGAGCGCGCCAACGTCGTTGCTCGTGTCCGTGGAAAATCGCCCGGATCGGCGGTGCTTTTGAACGGGCACCTCGACACGGTCGGTGTCGAGGGCATGCCGTCGCCGTTCAGCCTGCGGCAGGAAGGCGACCGCCTCTACGGCCGGGGGGCGTATGACATGAAGGGCAGCGTGGCGGTCGTGCTTGCTCTGGCCGAACGTTGGGCGCAGCGGCCTCCGGAAGGCGATGTGTGGCTCACGTTCTCCTGCGATGAAGAGGATCGCAGTCTGGGGACCGAATTCATGGTGAACCGCTGGCTGCCGGCATTGCCGGTCCTTCCCGGTGCCGCTATTTTCCTCGAACCGACCGAGGAGAACATCGGCGTGGCCCACAAAGGCTTCGCCTGGTACGAGATTGAAGTTTTCGGAAAAGCGGCCCACGGCAGCCGGCCGGAGCAGGGAGTCGACGCCATTCTACCGCTGCGGGCGGCCCTGGCCGAGCTCGATCGCATTGCCAACGAGCTGCGCTCCCGGCCGGCCGATGTCCTTCTGGGGCATGCCTCGCTGCATGGCGGCAAAATAGAGGGGGGCACCGAGCTCAGCGTGGTGGCTGCCTATTCCCGGCTGCAGTGGGAGCGGCGCACGCTGCCGGAAGAAGGCCCGGAAACGTTGGACGGGGAGTCGGAGCGCGTCGCTCATGCGGTCGCGAATCTCGCCGGTGGCCATGAGGTCAAAACGAGAAAGATCTTCACGCGGCCGCCCTATCGCACCCCGCCCGGAGCCGATATGATAAATCGGATCCAGGCCGCTTCTCCGGGGTCGCAGCGGGTGGGCCTTTCCTTCTGGGCCGA
>JALOPB010000269.1 GCA_025454115.1 Desulfobacterales bacterium
TAGGTCCCGGCCGGGGTCCGACACCAGCCGGCCGCCTTCGACCGGCGCGGGTTCGGTCGACTGGCGTGTCAGGATCTGATCGGGGACCAGATCGATCACTCGCAGCCACCCCCCGGCTGCGGGCAGGCTGAAATCCAGGCCCTCAAGGCGGGCATTCATGGAGGGCGGAGCCGGCAGAGCGGGTGGGATTCCGGTTCCGTCAACCAGTCTGCCGTCCTTGGCAACGAGCTCGCCGCGAACATAGACCGCTTCGACCCGCAGGCGGGATGGATCCGAGAACACCACCAGGTCGGCCTGGCGGCCCGGGGCGACGGCCCCCAGATGGGTGAGACCGAATCGTTCGGCCGGGTTGAGGGTGGCCATCCGGATGGCAGTTGCAAGGTCCACTCCCCCGCGGATTGCGGCGGCGACGATGGAATCGATGTGGCCGTCTTCGATCAGGTCGTGGGGATGGCGGTCGTCCGTGCACCACATGAGCCGGCGCGCGTTGCGTTCGGTGACGATGGGCAGCAGCGCGGCGAGGTTGCGGGCGCCGGTACCCTCGCGGATCATGATGTGCATGCCGGCCGCGAGCTTCTCGGTGGCCTCGGCCGCCGCAGTGCATTCGTGGTCGCTGCTGATCCCGGCCGCGACGTACGCCGCTAGATCCTTTCCGGAAAGGCCGGGGGCGTGGCCGTCGACCGGCCGGCCGTGCCGGCGGGCAGCGTCGATTTTTCTCAACACCTCCGGGTCGCCGGTCAGCACTCCCGGGTAGTTCATCATCTCGCCCAGGGCCACGATGCGCGGGTCCTGAAAGAAGGGCTCCAGATCGGTGGTCGAAAGCCGCGCGCCCGCCGTCTCCATGTCCGTAGCCGGCACGCAGGAAGGCAGAGCATAGAAGACGCTGATCGGTTGGTCGGCCGCGGAGGCCAGCATGTAGCGGATCCCTTCGGCGCCGAGCACGTTGGCGATCTCATGGGGGTCGGCCACCACCGCGGTGGTGCCGCGCGCCACCACCGCCCGGGCGAATTCGGCGACGCAGGTCATGGAGCTTTCGATGTGCACATGGGCGTCGATGAACCCGGGCGCGACGAATCGCCCGCCCAGATCGACGGTCGTGCGGGCGGGATAGTCGCCGATGCCGACGATCCGCCCGGCGGCGACGGCCACGCTGCCGGCGGCGATCTCCCCCAAGAAAACATCGACGATGCGGGCGTTGGCCAAAAGCAGGTCGCAGGGTTGTTCGCCGCGTGCGGCTTTCAGAAAATCATCGGGCTGAGACATCCTGCTTGATCCATTCGTCCGTCGTCATGAACCGCCGTCCGGTTGTCGGGTTAGACAGGGAGGCGCCTTCAGGAATCGGGGAAGAGAGAGTCCGGCGGCGAGAAGGCTGGCCGAGGCCACCAGGGCCAGGGGTACTGTGAACGAACCGAAATAAGCGGCCAAGGCCCCGCAGAACCAACCGGAGATGAGCCCTGCCCAGGCCTTGGCCGTGTAGGTGATCCCGTAATTGGTGGTGGCATACCGGCTGCCGTAGAAGTCGCCGATTACGGCCGGGTACAAAGCAAAGGGCGCGCCTCCCAGCAGAGATGCCAGGATGACGAGAGAAACGAAAATGAGTGGACTGCGGCCGAACAGGAGCAGGAGCAGGATGCTCAGCCCAAGAAGGGTATAGAAAGCCACCATGGTGATCGACCGGCCGAAACGATCCGAGATGACGCCGGCGAGGACCCGGCTCGCCCCGTTGGCAAGGGGGAAAAGGACGAGCAGCAGGCTGAAGTGCGGGTCGGGGAGGTCGTACTCTCGGGCCAGGTGCTTCATCTGAGCGCCAAACAGCAGCACCAGGGAGACGGTCACGCTGAAGGAAAAATAGATCAGATACCACTGCCGGGTGCTGAGCATCTGAAGGGGCCGGAAGTCCCGGGGACCCGCAAATGACCCTGCATTCGCCGCACGAACGCCGGTGCCGGCGCGCGATGCAGGCGGGTATGCATAGACGAACGACAGCGGCACCAGAAAGGCCAGCATCAGAATACCCAGGTAAAACAGCGTGGTGGTCAGACCTAAGATTTCCAGCATCCGGACGATGATGAGATTGAAGAGCGCCGTTCCGCCCCCGAATCCCAAGGCCACGAGACCCGAGGCCAGACCGCGACGGTCTTCGAACCACTTGATGGCGGTCGCGATGGAAACTCCGTACAGCACCCCGCACCCGATTCCTCCCAGACCGTAGAAAAGCGGGAACGCCCAGGGATGAGGAAAGAAGGCGCACAGGATGAATCCGGCGGCCACCAGGAACGACGCCCCCAGCGCCACCCGCCGCGGTCCGCAGGAATCGGCGATCATGCCAGAAAAGGGCATGACCAGGGTAGAGGTGTAGTGGAAGATCGTGTAGATCAGGCCGAGCGATGCCAGGCTCCAGCCCCAGTTTTTCTGGATCTCGAAAGCGAAGAGAAACCATGAATACTGGTAGATGCTGGTGAGCATCATGGCGGCTACCGCGGCGGCGAGTCGCCACCAGCGGCTATGCTTCCTGGTCGGGATGGAATCCGTAGTATGCTCCAATTTAATAAAACGGCCCCTTCGTCTGCCGGGCGACGGCCGACTCACCGCGGCGGCGGAACGTGGTCCATGAACAGACGATAAAAGGCAGCCACCACGAGCGAATGAGTGATGGCCCCCTCGCGGATGAGGCCGGGGATCTCGGCTAACGGTTTCAGCAGCACTTCGATGTCTTCCTTCTCGTCCAGGGTTTGAGCGCCCGCGCTGCGGGCATCCTTGGCGATAAAGGTGTAGCAGCGATTGTCCAGAAACGCCGGGTTCGGGTGCACGAAACCCAGATCGACCATCTCATCGGCCTCGTAGCCCGTCTCTTCCTGCAGTTCCCGCCGCGCCGCTTCCTGCGGCGAATCCCCGGGCTCCACGATGCCGCCGGGGATCTCCAGAGTGACCTCTCGGGTGCCGTGGCGGTATTGACGGATCAGAACCACTTCCTGCGCGGGGGTTATGGGGATCACGTTCACCCAACTGCCGGATTCCAGCACGTAGAAATCGTGGGCTTTCCCGGTTCGGGGCGAAACGGCCCGGTCGACGCGCAGGCCGAAAATGCGCAGGCGCTCCCGGTGCTCGGTAAACAGAATGTCCCAGGGTTTTGGCGGCATATTTTGATTTCTCTTATCTCCGTTTCATCCGGGAGGTTATGGTATGAGGACAATTATCCAAAGTCAAGGCGACTTCGTCTGAGTGCAATGTTTGGCCCATGGAAACCATGCGATCGACTCATCAATATTTAGTGTTCAACTAACATTTCACTCACTATATATTGGTTGATCATCTTTACCAAGGCTCCAATTTCGGTTACAATTAAAGACATAGCTTTCGAGCCTGGATCGTAGCTCACACTCCAGTGGTTCCACCCAATTCATGCGAGGTGCGACGAAAAATGGAGCAGAAGAACTACATCATTGACACCAATGTCCTTCTGGAAGATCCCAATTCGCTGGTCAAGCTGCGCAACGGGAACGAGAACAGCGTCTTCATCCCCTACCATGTGCTGCTCGAGCTGAACAAGATCAAGAAAGACCCGAAGCTTCGGCACATCGTCGCCCGGGTGATCGAATACCTTGTGCAGAACCCGGACGCCTTCAAGGTTCTCAATGCCGAGTCGGTTGCCGATCCGTTTGTCAATCTGGTGGACAAGTTCATCCTGGACGAGATCCAGTCGAGCGGAATCGACAGACCCATTCTGGTCACCAACGACCGGATTTTCCAGCTCCAGGCGCGGTTGCGAGGGATCAAGAGCGAGATCTACAAGGAGTCTGTCCCGTTCAAGTCCGAGGCGGAATACTTCACCGGGTTCGTGGCCACCCGCGAGGAATCCGTGCCGAACGCCTTCATGTGGAACGAGCAGGGCAAACCCCTGTTTTTCGGGCCGCAGGGGGAAAAGGTCATCGACTACCAGCACAAGGTCTGGAAAGTGACTCCCCGCAATATTTTCCAGAACCTGACCCTGGAGCTGATGACCCATCCGGACATCGATCTGGTGTCGGTGCAAAGCGAAGCCGGTTACGGCAAGAGCTACCTGGCGCTCGCGGCGGCGCTTTACCTCGTCTTCGAGCGCAAGTCCCACCAGAAAATCTTCGTGATCAAGCCCACCATCGAGATCGGCCAAAAGCTGGGCTATCTGCCGGGCAAACTCGAGGAGAAGATGGAACCCTACACGCGCTACATCGCCGATCTGGTCGCCAAGCTCCACCGGCAGCGGCCGGCTAACAAAATTTTCATGGACGGCGACGTCTACCCACCGCAGTTCAACCCCAAGACGTTCGAGATCCTGCCCCTGGCTTACATTCGCGGCATGAACATCGAGAACGCCGTGGTCGTGATCGACGAGATGCAGAACATGTCGCGATCGGAGTGCCGGGCCCTGCTGACCCGCATGGGCGAAGGCGTGAAGTGCTTCTGCCTGGGAGACACCCGGCAGGTGGACAATCCCTACCTCAACCAGGAGAACAACGGGTTGAACTGGGTGGTCAAAAAGTTCAAGGGCAGCCGGAATTACTCCCACATCGTGCTGAAGGGCGAGAAGTCGCGCGGGCCGATCACCGATTTGGTGATTTCAACGGGCCTGTAGGCGGCCGTTCTCACGATTTCTTAACATTCTCCTAACATCCTGCGTGGTATTCATGCAGCCGGGCATGCCGGTCGGCGTGTGCGCATTAACAACCCCGGGAGGAATCCATGCCGGAATGGCTGTTGGTTTTGATAATCGGAGCATGTTTCGTCGTGACGATTTGTGCCATGGGCCGAAGATCTCATTAAAGGTACTCCCGCCATTTTCCAGCCTTCGGCAGGGTTCTGCCGCAGGCTATCTTCGAGGAAAATTTTATGTCCGACTCGTTGAAAGTGCTCATCATCTGCCGGCATAACAGCGGCCGCAGCCAGATCGCCGAAGCCTATCTGAAACGATATGCCGGCGACCGGGTCGATGCCGCCAGTGCCGGCTTGGAACCGGCTGCAGCCGTGAATCCCCTAGTCGTCGAGGCGATGCAGGAGGAAGGTTTCGACCTTTCCCGAAAAAAGCCGCAAAGCGTCTTTGAGCTTTTCAAGCAGGGCCGACTGTTCGATCATGTCATCACCGTGTGCAGTGACACGGAACAGCAGTGCCCGGTGTTCCCGGGCATCACCCGGCGCTGGCATATGCCGTTCCCCGATCCATCCAGAGCAACCGGCACTCGCGAGGAGAAGCTGGCTCAGGTGCGCACAATCCGGGACATGATCAAGGCCTGGCTGCTGAGCCCGGGGCCGGACGATTTCGCTTCAAAGGTCGGTCTGGTGGAATAAGCGCGGCGCTCACTTCCGTCTTCTCAATCTTTTCGTTTTTCTAACAAACCCCTCATCTTCATCTAATCTGCGGCCGCCAGAGTGCCCTCCATGCATACAGGCGAGGGCCACTG